>MFGV01000014.1 GCA_001778375.1 Candidatus Firestonebacteria bacterium RIFOXYD2_FULL_39_29 | reverse complement strand
TTCTGTCACCAGTGCGATACATGGCTTGCTCCTTTGGAGTGAATATGCCATATTATATCATGTTAGTAATTTAATTGCGACACAGTCTGAATGACGAATGACAAGTGACTATTTTATGAGGGCGGAAAAAACTTCCGCCTTTATGGCGAGTATGCCGCAGAAAACCACGGAGGTAACTCCGTGGATGAATGCGGCATGAATAATAAATTGAATTCCACTCGCCGAAACTCCGGACAGCCTGTCCGCCAATCTTTTAGGAGGATAAGTCCGCAGAGGTTCATAATAATTTAAATATCCTCCTCAAATAGTCAATAGTCATTGGTACTTAGTAATTTCATTATCGGGGTGAAACGAAGATGTTCAACAAATTGCTCGAATTGATTGATATTGAATTTCACAAACGTCCTTTTCTATATATAACGGTCTCTTTTATCCTGGGGATCGTTGTATTTGAAAGCGGAATATTACATCCCTTTGCTTCGCTCTCATTTCTTGCGGCCTCAATCCTTGGCTTAGTTCTGTTAAGAAAAAAAGTTACTGTTTTTATTGCGCTTATTGTTTTCTTCCTTGCCGTACCCTACTGCTGCTATCGAGCAAGCTATCCTTCGGATCATATAAAGAACTTTACGGAACTCTTTGATTACAGCAGGGCTGAACTTTCGGGTAAAATAGCGGCTGATCCGGATATAATCAGGAGCAGCGGGAGCGCGAGTATAATATTTGAGGTCGAGAGTATTAAATTTAAAAATGCTCCCAAAAAAATATATACCCGCGGACTTGCCAAGATTACGCTAAAAGAAAAAATAGATTATGGAGATCTAAATTACGGCGACAGATTGACGGTCTATGCCAGATTTCATGCTCCTTCGGCTCCGAAAAATCCCGGGGAGTTTAATTACCGTAAGTATCTTGAAAGAAAAAATATATTTCTTCTTGGCTCGGTGGATCAGGGGGCCGGAGATTCCCTGGAAAAAACAGGTGTTGGAGAAAAATATCTCTTTGTTTCCTGGACTATAAACATCAAACACCGGTTGTTAAAAATAATAGAAGCAACTACTCCGGGTGAAACTGCATATCTTGTTCAAGGGGTTCTGCTTGGAGAAGAGGATGCTCTCTCTCTTGAGAGAAAACAACAATTTAGAGATACCGGGACATTCCACATCCTCGCCGTTTCAGGTTTTAACGTTGCGCTTGTGGTGGCGGCATTTTTCTTTGTTATGAGACTGCTTAAATACGGAAAGAAATTCTCTTCTGCCGTCAGTATTTTCTTTGTGCTGATTTTTTGTTTTATTACCGGATGCTCTCCCTCTGTTGTGCGAGCGACAATTATATGTGTTTTTGCTTTGACGGCCGTTCTTCTTGAACGCGATGCGGATATTATTAATCTTTTGGCGCTTTCGGCGTTTTTAATGCTTATTCTCGATCCAAACACACTGTTCGATATAGGTTTCCAGCTTTCTTATATTTCCACGCTTGGTCTTATTTTACTTGCTTCAAAAATAGAAGAGTATCTGTGGTTTTTTCCGCGCTGGTTGGGCGGGGCAATAGCGGTGACTTTGTCTGCTCAATTATTTGTCACTCCGGTAACGGTGTTGTATTTTAATTCCTTTTCGACGCTGACTCTTCCGTCTAACCTTTGCATAGCTCCTTTTGTCTGGTTTTCTACCGTAGCCGGATTTTTTCAAGCGGCTCTTGGTACGCTGTTTTTACCGGCCGGCAGCGTGGTGGGCTTTATAAATGCCCTCTCCGTTAAGGTTATGTTCAAAGTTGTAGAGTTCTTCTCCGGATTTTCTTTTTCCGTGCTCCGTTTTTCCTCTCCCGGTGTTCTATTATTTTCTGTTTATTATATCTCAGTAGTTGCGCTTGTCTATTTTAGAAGTCTCTACAAGGAAAAACCGGCTTTTACTTCCCTGTTATTTGTTCTTCTTTCGGTTGTTGTCTGGCTGAAAGTATTTACCGTAAATTCTGAAATGGAGATAACCATGCTTGCTCTTAGAAATGCAAAAGCAGTATTGGTTATCTCCGGCAAAGAGGCTTCTGCCTTGTATGTAGAAGGTAAAATTGATGCCTATGAGGTCGAGAGAAAACTCCTTCCCTTACTTCATAAAAAAGGAATGAGCAGCCTGAATATTCTTGTATATTCCTCGGAATTTGAAGAGTATATTACTGATTTCAGACCTAAGAATACTTTAAAAGTTACGGAATTAAAAAGCAAAAATTTAAGAATTATCGCAGGAAAGGATTCACTTCTCTATGCCGGTGGTGGCGTAGTATTGGGCGGAAACTTTGGCAATCAAAACTTTTTCATTGATAAAGGAAAATTCGTTTATGGAGAAGACAGAAAAACAGTCTTTTTCAAAGAAGTAAAGAAAAAAGGCGCATTTGTCGCTCTTTTCAACGGTACAAATTGGAAAGGAGGCTTTTGGAAACAATAAGCAAAATATTCTATAAAGATTTGAAGTATATGTCCAAGTGTGATATTATACGGATGTAATAAAAAAAACGTTGCAAGTTGAGCAAAGTATAAATATCAAACCATAACGCTTTGCGAAATCCGCCTAGGCGGATGGCGGGTTAAAAAAACAAAAGAAGGTAGATCAAGTACGAAGTTTCTAAAGAAGATTTATATTTAAAACGTGAAAACGTGTTAACGTGGGACCTTAGTAACAGCATTTCTGTGTATCAGTGTAATCTAGTTAAAAAAGGAGATCAAATAATATGATAAAACTCGGGATAATCGGGACGGGATCGATGGCCAATATACATGCCACAAACTTCAAAAAGATAAAGGATGTGGAGATTGTTGCTTGCTGTGATGTGGATAAAGAAAAAGCCGAGAAATACTCTGAAAATCACGGTGTAAATAGCTGCTACTCTGATGTTTCAGATATGCTTGATAATGAAAAACTGGATGCGGTCTCTGTTGTAACTTCCGACAGGTTCCACCATCCTGTGGTGATGAAAGCGCTTTCAAAAAAACTTCATGTTCTCAGTGAAAAACCGCTTGCGCTTAATGCGAAAGATGCCTGGGAAATGGCAAAAATGGCAAAGAAGAAAGGTGTTATTAATAATGTGAACTTCTCCTACCGTAACAGTTCTGCGGCTCAGCTTGCCGCAAAACTGATTAAAAAGGGGGAAATCGGCAATATAAAACATATCGAAGCAAGATACCAGCAATCCTGGCTTGTAAGCAATGCGTGGGGTGATTGGAGAACGGGTTCGCAATGGGGCTGGAGACTGTCTACAAAAATGGGTTCAAACGGAGTGCTGGGCGATGTAGGTGTCCATATTTATGACCTTACTACTTTTATTGCAGGAACAGGGATAGCGGAGCTTAACAGTCTTGTTAAGAATTTTAAAAAAACACCCGGGGATTATATGGGTAATAAATTTGATGCGAACGATACAGTGGTGACTATGTCTAAATTTGACAACGGAGCGGTCGGTTCCATTTTCGCTTCAAGATTTATTACAGGGCATCCAAATGACCTTAAAGTCGGGGTTTACGGCGATAAAGGGGCTATTGAAGTTTATCTGAATGATGTACGTTCATCCTACGAAGAGCTTCATATTTGCAAAGGGGATAATGCACTCAAGAAAAATTCCTGGGAGACGCTCATTGCTCCTGAAACACCGAATATGTATCAGCGGTTTATTAGCGGGGTAAAATCCGGAAAGAATGACCAGGGGGATTTTGCAACCGGCGCGAGGGTGCAGGATTATATTGACGCAAGTTTCCGGTCGGATAAAAAGAAGCGGTGGGTCACGGTGTGACCTGATGACACATCCGCCAATTATGTATGGCGGATCTTTTGAAGAGATTGCTAATGAGATGGCACAGATAAAAACGGAGAAACAATTTGAAGATATTTATTAATGTCGGGGATGCTTCGGCGGATGTTTACGGCGCGGAGATTATCAGGGAATTAAAGAAGCTGGAACCGGATATAGATATACACGCAAACGGCGGAAAATTAATGAAAGAAGCCGGAGCTAAGCTCTTTTGTAATCTGGTGGAGTTCTCCGTTATAGGTATCTCTGAAGCAGTAAAAAAGTATTTTCCTCTGATGAAAATACTAAAAAATACTGTTAAATACATAAAAGAAAATAATATAAAAACTGTGGTGCTCGTGGATTATCCGGGTTTTAACCTCCGGCTGGCGAAAGTTCTTAAGAAAGAAGGAGTAACAGTTATCTACTATATAATGCCTCAGGTCTGGGCCTGGAATGAAGGCCGGATTAAGACGATAAAGAAGGTAGTAGATCAGGCAATTGTTCTTTTCCCTTTCGAAAAAGCGATTTACGAGAAAATTAACGTGCCCGTTGAGTATTTTGGGCATCCACTTTTCGAAGCGGCAAAACCTTCAAGTTCAAAAGAAGAATTAAGGAAAGAGTTCGAACTTCCTCTTGATAAAACAGTGGTAGGTCTTTTTCCGGGGAGCAGAAGACAGGAGATTGAAACCATTCTTCCTGAAATGGTAAAGCTTACTGAAAATTATAAAGAAGTGGAGTATATTCTCTGCAGGGCTCCGGTTGTTCCGCTAGAACTGATAAATAAATACCCGGGCAATGTTCCTATAAAAGTAATCGAAGGAAGGGCTTATGATGTTATGGAAGCGTCGGATATTGCTGTTTTTACTTCCGGTACGGTCACGCTCGAAGGCGCTTTGATGAAAAAACCGATGGTAAATGTGTATAAACTATCCAAGCTGACGGAGTTTGTCTTTCGCCTTCTGGCAAAAGTTTCTTTTGCCACCCTTCCGAATATTATCGCGGGCAAACAGATTGTTCCCGAACTTATTCAGGAGAGGGCAAACGCCAGGGAGATTGAAACAGAGATCAGAAAAATCCTCGGAAATCCCGGTGAAAAAGAAAAAATGCTTTTTGAGCTTCGAAAATTATCAGACTCTTTGAAAGGCGAGAATATTATGAGAAAGACCGCCGGAGTAATATTAAAATGCGCAAAATTGTCCTGATAGCAGTATTAAAATACCCGCGGGACCTCAGAATATTACTTAAGAAAAAATGGTACCGTATTCCTTTAAACAAACTTCCCCGTAAGAACTTCGATTTTATTGCTTTTTATCAGCCGGCTCTTTTTGGTGCTAGCGGCGGGAGGATAAATTATTACGCCAAACCAAAAAAAGTGGTTCGCCTGAGAAGAGTAGACCTTTTGCCCGGAGAAGTCAGAAATATAAACGCAAAAAATATCTATCTTAAGTATTCCTTTGGGAAAATAAACAAACTAAAACCGGCAATTAGAAATAAGAACGGGCTTCGGGTTTCCTTTGGCTTTACCGGCCTTTCAAAATTAAAAAAAGCGGCTGAGGTTACAGATTTGTACGATGTTGCGCCTATTGAGAAGATGATTAAAAAGGCTCTTAACCGTAAAGATGTTAACTTTAAGTCCGAGTATCCTGTCCGGCTGGAAAACAATTTAAAGTACCGTCTTGATTTTGCTATTTTCTGTAAAAAAGCTCCTTTAAATATAGAATGTGACAGTCTGAAATGGCATTCGCAAAAAGGCCAGGTTTTTAAAGATAAATTAAGGGATAAACGGCTGAAAAAACTCGGCTGGAATATTTTAAGGTTGAAAGAAAGAGAAATTACAGGTAATATAAATGAAAGTATTGGAAAAGTTTTACTCCGGGTTAAGACACTTGGCGGTATAAAATAGATAGGCCTAAAATGGCAGTGCAGGTAAAAGGTAAGAAATGGAAATACTAAAAAGAATACTTTCCTTTGCAAAACCGTATAGAACCAGGTTGCTGACGGCTGTTTTTTTTATGGCTGTTGTTGCTGCTTGCGGCGGGGCTTCTATGTATCTCCTAAAACCTCTCTTTGATGACGGCTTTAATAAAGCCAATCCCCAAAATGCTTTCGAGACTATAAAAAATATAGCTTTTATGCTTGTTGGGTTGTATTTTATTAAAGGTGTCTCCTTCTATATTAAAGATTACTTGTTAAATAATACCGGTCAGAGAATAATAATGGATATAAGAAATATCGTATATGATCATGTTCAAAATCTTTCTCTGGGTTATTTCTCCAGAAATAAAACCGGGCAAATCCTTTCAAGGATTACAAACGATGTTGTTAATATGCAAAATGCGGTAATGAGCATCACCGGAATTGTCGGCGAATCCATGAATTTTTTTGGGTTTCTTATTGTGGTCTTTTTGATGAACTGGAAACTTGCTTCGCTGGCAATAATCGGCATTCTCATTGTTGTATATCCTATTTATAGCTTTGGCCGGCGGCTCCGCTATATCAGCGTGGACTCCCAGAATAAGATCGGAGAGATAACTTCAATAGCTCATGAAGGAATTTCAAATATCCGGATTGTTAAAGCATTTGCGATGGAAGAGTATGAACATAAAAAACTGGCGCAGGCAAACCGTTCTTTTTTTGATACATTTATGAAAGCAGTCAGGATAACTGCCATGTCTCAGCCCATTAATGAATTCATCGGAATATTTGCAATCTCAATTCTTCTTATGGTGGGGGGCTATCAGATAAGTAACGGAACTCTTAGTACCGGGGAATTTGTGGCGTTTGCCGCAGCGCTCATGATGCTCTTTAATCCCATCAGGAATTTAAACGGGGTTAATATTCAGATCCAGCAGGCTTTATCTTCGGCTGAACGTGTTTTTCAACTCCTTGATTCTCCTCAGGAGGTTAAAGATGAATCACAAGCCGTTGTTATGCCCTCTTTTGAAAAGGAAATATCTTATAAGAACGTAAATTTTGAATATATAAAAGAACGTCCGGTGTTAAAAAATATCAATATGACTGTAAAAAAAGGGGAAATTGTTGCCATCGTAGGCCCCTCAGGTTCAGGTAAATCCACTCTTGCGGATTTACTTCCAAGATTTTACGACATTAATTCGGGCGTAATCGAAATTGATAATATAGATATAAAAATATTTAAAATGAGTTCCATAAGAAATCAGATCGGGATTGTTACCCAGGAAACCATACTATTTAACGATACAATAAAAGGTAATATCGCCTATGGCAGGCAGGATATTCCGTTAACTCAGGTGGAAAATGCCGCAAAGGCGGCAAACGCTCATGATTTTATCATCAAGTCCCAGCATGGCTATGATACGTTAATAGGCGAGCGGGGGGTAAAACTCTCCGGCGGTGAAAGACAGCGCCTTTCTATAGCAAGAGCAATTTTAAAAAATCCGCCTATACTTGTTCTTGATGAAGCTACATCTGCTTTGGATACGGAGTCTGAAAAACTTGTTCAGGATGCTTTGGAAAAACTGATGAAGTCGAGAACTACAATAGTGATAGCCCACCGTTTATCTACTATTATAAGAGCCGACAAGATCGTGGTACTGGATAAAGGCGAGATAAAAGCTGTTGGTAAACATGAGGAATTGTTAACAGAAAGCCCGTTGTATAAGAAGTTGTATGAGATGCAATTCGAAGCAAAGTGATAGGTGCTGGGTTCTGGGCGCTAGGAAGAACGAGTAAATTACTAAGAATAAAGCACTAAATTCTAGTGTGCCAAGGGAAGCGTATTTGTTTAAGCTGGTGAAAGTCCAGTGCAGGCAAAGGTAAAGCCGACCAG
>MFGV01000013.1 GCA_001778375.1 Candidatus Firestonebacteria bacterium RIFOXYD2_FULL_39_29 | reverse complement strand
CAATTAATCCCGAGACATGCGAAGGCGCTACTGCTGTGATTTGTGTATCTGAATTCACAACATAACTTGAGGCATTTGTAACTCCAAACTTCACTCCTGCAGCTCCCGTTACACTTGCGAAGCTTGTTCCTGTTATGACTACGGTGTTACTTCCGGCTGTGCTTCCGAAAGTTGGAGATACATTGGTTACAGACGGTAAAGGTACTGTTGCAGAAATCTTCGTTACAAAACCTTCATATGTTCCGGCAGCTCCGGCATGAGCCATAAACGTACCGGCCGTGGGAAAATTCGATGAAGTCGTCCACCCTGCCGCGTAGATATTTCCTGAACTATCCAACGCAATACTACTTCCTTTTTGAGCAGTAGTCCCGCCTAAATAAGTAGAGAAAACAGGGGGGTCATTACTCACGGTGGTGGAACCTATCTCTGCTACAAAAGCCATCGACGCCCCGATATTACCGCCGGCCTGAATCGGATTCACCGTTATAAAATCCGTAGATGTGGTATACCCGGTCACATAAGCATTGCCCGCGGTATCAACCTTGATTGCTGCGGCTCTATCATCACTGTCCCCGCCCAAATAAGCGGAGTATATCCCATCATCAATCCCCAGGTGACTCATCTTCAGTTTAAATACAAATGCGTCTGTGCCGGCGCTTCTGATTGGCTGACCGACCCGTCGGGGAAAGCCTGTTATAGGAAATGTGGTATCGTCGGCAGTATTTGTATATCCCGCGATATAAACATTGAGAGTTGCCGGATTCGTACCATCCAACGCTATGCCGCAGGCATCTTCATCATTGCTGCCGCCTACAAATGTTGAATAGTCCAAAGTTGTGAAGGCTGCATTGATTTTTGACACAAAAGCATCGGAGGTTCCGGTAGTTGTGGGTTTAAAACCATCTGCACTTGTAGGAAAGGCAGGATCGCCGGGAAACGATTGACCGGCAATATAGACATTATCGGAACCGTCAATTGCAATTGCCCGCCCGATATCCACAGTCGTGCCCCCGAGTACAGTAGAATGCTCAAGAACTCCTGCGGGAGTAAACTTCGACACAAAAACATCGCTCGCTCCTCTTGTATTGGGATGTACATCGGCAGTTATCGTAAAAGCAGCACTGGCGGTGGTAAATCCGGTGACATAGGCGTACCCTGCGCTATCCACAGCTATTGCATTGCCTTCATCCTCTCCGGGACTGCCGAGATAAGTCGAGTAAATCAATCCCGCGCCCGAGGCACTAATTGCTGTTACAAAAACATCTGTTCCGCCTGCTTTTGTTGCTTGATGCGGGCTGACAGTAGGAAAAGTCGTCGAAGTTGTAGAGCCTGAGATGTACACAACCTCGGAACTATCAATGGCAATTCCATTTGCAATATCAATCCCGTCCCCGCCAAGATAAATTGACCATAAAAGAGTTCCAGCCGCGCTTATCTTGGTCACGAAGGCATCCTCGCCAACAGCGCCATCCTTGGTGGTTTTAAAAGTAGTTCCTGTCCCGCACGGAAAATCGGTTGAAAATGTTTTTCCCGCCAAATATATATTTCCCGCGCTATCCACCGCAATAGCGTTAACCTGGTCGTCTAAAGACCCTCCCAAGTAGGTGGAATACAGCAAAGCAGGCCCTGACGCAAAGACCATATTTGAAAGACCAACCGCCAACATTGCTGCGACAACTAAAATATTTCTTTTCATATAATCCTCTTTACTTCAAATGTGTAAAATATCATCTTCTATTTCCAAGTAAACTCTTTATTGTGACTTTCAAATAATCAAAATCAAACGGCTTATAAATACAGTCGCAAGCACCAAGACGAAAAGTCAAAGCGACGCGCTCCGAATCCATGCAGGCGGTAATCATAATAACGGGGACCCCTTTATCTATTTCTTTTATTTTTCTCAGGACTTCTATTCCGTCAATATCGGGAAGGTTTATATCAAGAAGTACAAGCGAAGGTTTCTTCTCTTTAAATATTGTAACCGCATCAAGACCAATCTTTGCTATTTCCGTCTCATACCCTTCTTTTTTCAGAAAACGTGCTAAAATATTGCAAATATTCTGTTCGTCGTCGACTATTAATATCATAGACACCTCGTTAATTTACGCTCACTAGGGTAAAAGTAAATCCTAAGTCAGTGTATACTTTAGCTGGGAAACAAATAAGGGGTACTTTGCCTGTTTAATAGACGTTTTTCGCTATTTTGGATAAGCGATAGGTTCCGCCACAAAGCGTTGGCGGATTTCGCTGTCGCTCAAGCTGGGTACTAGGTTCTTGGTGCGAGGAAAAAAACAAAAACAGATGAAATAAAATAAATTATCTTTCAGGAATAATTATTTCTACTAAATGCAGTTTATTATTTAATTCATAACATTTAATACCCGCATTTAGCTCGCTTTTTTTGTCTCTTAAATATCGGGTTATCTTTTCGTTGCTTTCTGAATCAAATTCACGTATCCCTGAGGTAGAGTAAAAAGCATACCCGAGCGTGCAATTTAAAGCTTTATCTTTGGAATATGTCTTGGAAAATTCATCTATATCCTCTTTATGTTGGGCTGCACAGAAATTATCGATTATCATACCGTACAACTTTAATTCGCGAATATCTTCTCTTGCTACTGTAGCACAACTTGTCAAAACAAGACTGAAAAACAAACTCAATACCGGAAATATTTTCATTTTATTCCTCCTATAGAACGATTCCGCTCCCGCCAGTTATATTTGGCGGATCTTTTGATGAGATTACAAGTCTTTCGGATTCTCCGCCCTTGGCGAGATCTCACCACAGGTGGACACTGATACAAGATAAGCTTTTTTTGAATCATTTTCCCGAGTGACTTTATTATCCTACGCGACATTACCTTAATTAAAATTATACATAACTATTTAAAACATACTATGACCTAAAGCTACATTATTCCAACTTTTTTCCGCGCGTATTTATCAAACTGAAAAGGATTTTACTTTTCAGAATATTGAATATATTTTCTGACCCAGAGGTTTGAATTATTATTTTTATCGGTTTCGGTGCCGAGCACATAAAACGCACCGTCTTCACGAACGGCGAATTTTACACCGTAAGAATAGCCGGAATAATCCGTCGTCCATAATTCATTACCATCTTTATCCAGCTTGGAGATCCAGCTGTATTTTTTTTCATCTTTGCCGCCGCCGCTTGTCGCAGAAACATAAACATTCATACCATTATCTATAATGATATTACTGCCGGTATATTGCTGATAACCAAAATTCGGGTAGCTCTTGGTCCAAAGTTCCAGACCTTTAGCATCGAACTTCCTGACAAAAACATTATTCCCCTGATAAAATACCGATTCTGTCCCTGTAATATAAATATTCCCGGCATTGTCAACTGCGATTTTATTAACACTGCGATTTTTTTCCCTGCTATCCCGGTACTGCTTTGATATTAAGATACTGCCGTTAACGTCATATTTATTTATTTTGAGTAAATATTCAGAATTCTCCCCGTTCTCATAAATTGCAACAAAAGCATTACCTTCCGGATCCACAGCCAGGCCTTGTTCTTTTTCCAGCTTACTCCCGGACCCGCTGAAAATGACTTTCCAAAGCTCCTGCCCGTCCGGATCGTATTTCCTAAGCCACTGGTCGCGTTTAAGCTCCTCTGTATTTTTATACCCGACCGCATAAATATTACCTTTTGCATCACACGCAAGTTCCTTGAATTCAGCATCCTTGCTGTCATAAAGGTTCTCATAGGTATTGTCCCAAATAATATTGCCTTTAAGATCATACTTCCTGCTCCACAGATTCTTTCCTTTTCCTTCTATATACCTGAAGCCTGCAATATATACGTTATTCTTATTATCCACAGCTATACAACCGGTCTGATCAAGCCCATAAACACCGATATCACAGACCTGTTTCCATAACTCCTTACCTTCAAGATCTATTTTTCTTACAGCAACAAGACCGCGGATGTTCACACCTTCTTTAACACATTTTAACCCTGTAATATAAAGGCTGTTTTTTATGCTGTCTACTTTAATATCGCCGCCTATTTCCGAGTTAGCACCTTCCAGTGGATAAGACCTGCTCCACATTTCCTGCTTACCTCCTGCCAGGCTGACCCCCGCAAAGGTCAAGAGGGCGCATACTACATTTATTATTTTAAAAATTATTCTCATATTAATTCCTTTTTTTCTTTCTTCATCCGCCTAGGCGGATTTCGCGAAGATTTATGGTCCTATATTTAAACTTCGCTCAACTTGCTTTATTTGCTGTTTCTGCTTACTTGACCAGCAATACTCTGACAAATCTTTTTTCTTTTTTATCTGATTCAATAAATATAAGTACCTCCAATCCTTTTTGTCCTTCCGATATCTTAAAATCTTCAGGTAACTTTATCTCAACTTCAACTGTTTTATCCTCTCCTTTGCGTATTTTTAAACTGTCCACTTCAGGTTTTATCCATTTTGCTTCATTTATCCATTCAAAATTATCAGAGGGGCTTATTTTTGCATTTTTAGACTCCGCGTCAGGAATGAAACTTTTGATCTTATACACGCAATCCTTGTCACTGTTATTATAAATTTTAAAACTCACTTTTTTATTTTTAAAATCCCGCAATTCAACTCCAATAATGCCGGGAGTAATTCCAAATTCACCATAAGGTCTTTCTGCCGGATTTTCCTTTGATCTGGTTTCTATCATAATAAACGGGGCAACCGCCGCGTTTACAAAACTATTTCCCTTTTGTACTATATGACAAGACACTGCCCAATGCTGATTGTAATATTTGTCGTTCCTCGGAATTTTTATATGAATTCTGCTTGTTCCCGTGCTTTTTGCGGGAATAATTAAATTTGTTTTTTCAAGATAAAGCCAGGAAAGATCGGGAAGTTTGCTGTAGCCTTTGAGAGATTCATCCGACGGCATTACAGGCAAAATTACATCCAGAGTGAACTCCTGTTCGTTTTCCGCGTCATTACTTACTACATAGTCAAAGCCGGTGTTTTTATCCTCTCCAATTTCTACACCGCTTATACAAACAACTGCCGGTGATACCCCCAGACAAAACCCGTTTATGCTGAAAAACAGGCAGGCAATAATCAAAATTGCTATTCTTCTATATTTAATGATCATCTGCCCTCCTTGCTTTTTTTAAGCATTGTTTCAATTTGAGCCAGTAACACTTTATAATCATAAGGTTTAACAATATAAAAATTTGCTTTTTTCTTTGCGGCTCCGGCTAATCCCTCATCCATACCCTTTCCCGTCAAAATAATAATAGGAATATTTTTTGTATAAGGATTTGTTTTTATCCTGTCACAAACTTCATATCCGTCCATCCCCGGCATTACAATATCCAGCAGCACAATATCAACGGTATTACTTTGAATTATCCGGAGAGCTCTCTCCCCGTTTTCTGCCTCTAAAACACTATATCCTGCTGTTTTTAATATTTTATTTAGAAGTTTTCTGTTTTTTTCTTCATCATCGACTACTAATACGGTACTTTTCATATATATTTTCCTCCAGATTGTAGATTTCATAAATCGTTTTCAGGCTACATTAGTTTTTTCAATTCGTGTATTGTCGGTATATTGATCATATACAGTTTTTATTTTTTCCTGATTATTTAAAAATGCATCCGTTACATCCGGATCAAAATGTTTTTCTCTTTCTTCCTTAATGATACTTACCGATTTATCCCAGGCAAAACCGGGTTTATAAGGACGTGCGGAAGTAAGGGCGTCAAAAACATCCGCTAAGGCAACTATCCGGCCTGAAAGCGGTATATCTTTTCCTTTTTTACTATTTGGATAGCCCTGCCCGGTCCATTTTTCATGATGATGCAGTATGATATCATAAGCAGTCTCTATAAGAGGGGATTCGCCTTTTTCTATGATCCGCGTTCCGATTATCACATGTGTTTTCATTATTTCAAACTCTTCGAATGTAAGCTTGTCAGGTTTATTTAAGATCAGATCCGAAACTCCGATTTTTCCTATATCATGCATGGGCGCCGTTTGTTGTATCAACTCAATATATTCCTTATCCAACCCCAGGCCTTCCGCGATTATTCTGCTGTATTCTCCCACCCGCACCACGTGTTTTCCCGTATTGTCATCACGATATTCCGCCGCAACAAGCAAACGGTGCATTACTTCTTTATTTACGATATTTAATCTTCGTAATGCTTCCTTTAAACTTTTAGTTCTTTCTTCCACTACGCCTTCAAGATTATTTTGATATTCCTTTACTTTTAAAATATTCCCGATACGCAGCAGTAATTCTTCCTGTAAATAGGGCTTTGATAAAAACTCATCAGCCCCATTTTTAAAACCTTCAATTATTTTATCCCTGTCCATTAAACCGGTAACCATGATAATAGGTATTTGCTTTATTGCTTTTACTCTTTTTGCAACTTCAAAACCGGATATTCCGGGCATCATTACATCGAGCAGTATCAAATCAACATCCTGCTTCCCGACGATTGCCAAAGCAGATTCCCCATCGTAGGCTTTTAATGTTTCGTAACCTTTTCTGGACAGGATTACTGATAGCAGCTTAACATTTGCCTCTTCATCATCCACAATAAGAATTTTCATATTATAAACCTCGATGATCCTTTACTCTATTTTTTTAAAAATAAAAATGTAAGAATCAATCGCTCCGGAAACATCTTTAATCGGATCAATTGTTAACGAAAGAAATATCGCATCACCCAGATTAAGCTTTTGTTTTAGAATATAATTTTTTCTTCCCTCGCTGACCTGAATATCCTCATTATAATTATCTTTTAAATAGTTCATGATATTTACGGGAGCTGCTTTTATTCCCAGCAATTCTCCGGCTTTAATATTTATATTCACAGGAGCAAATTTCTTATCACTGACTATTACCCCTTCACCAATTTTATTTATCACTTTTAAAAGTTTTGCCCTTTCAGTTAACTGCCTTCTTAAATATTTTAATTTGACCTGTGTGTAAATTTTAGCGCGCAATTCTTCCATAGCTAATGGTTTTGAAATAAAATCATCCGCTCCGAGCTCCAGACCTTTTATACGCTCTTCTTTGCTCGTTAAGGCCGTAAGAATTATAACCGGCATGGTATCCAGGTTTTTGTCCTCGCGAATTGTTTTTAAAACATCATATCCCGACAAGCCCGGCATCAGAATATCCAGCAAAACTACCAGCACATTTTCGCTCTTTAAAATCCGGAGAGCTTCTTCTCCGCTTTTGGCTTTTACAACCCCGTAACCTTCAGGTAAAAGCATAGCTTCCAGCATTTTTAGATCTTTTTCTTCATCATCCACAATAAGAATTTTCATATTTACCGACCGTCTGAAGGATTTGTTATTTTATTATTTTAAATATAAAAATATAAGAATCAACCGAGCCGGAAGCATCTTTTATCATTTCAATAGTTAAAGAAAGCGGTTGCACATTATTCTCCGTGTTTATCTTCTGTTTTAAAACAATATTTATTCTTTCGTCACTGATCTCGATATCTTGATTATATTTTTCTTTTAAGTACGCCAAAATATTGACGGGAGCTTCTTTTATGCCAAGAAATTCCCGGGCTTTCATATTCATACTCACGGGTACAAAATCAGTATTGGCAACTATTACGCCTTCTTCTATTTTATTTATCACCTTTACAAGCTTTGCCCTTTCATTCAGCTGCATTCTCAAAAAATTCAATTTTACCTGCGTATTGATTTTGGCGCGTAATTCATCCAGATCAAAAGGTTTCGAAATAAAATCGTCCGCGCCGAGTTCCAGGCCCTTTATTCTTTCTTCTTTATCCGTTAAGGAGGTAAGAATTATAACGGAGAGAGTGGCCAGGTCTTTATTCTCGCGGATTGTTTTTAAAACATCGAACCCCGATAATCCGGGCATCATAATATCCGTTAAAACTGCCTGTACATTTTCGCTTTTTAAGATTTCAAGAGCGTCCTTCCCGTTACTTGCCTTCAGAACTTTGTAGCCCTCAGGTAAAAGCATTGATTCCAACATTTTCAAATTTCTCTCTTCATCATCCACCAGCAAAATTGTGCCTTCCATAATATGCTCCCTCCTCTAAAAAAAATTATATGAATTACGAATGACAAATTACAATATTAGGAAGATTATCCTCAATATATTGACTTCGTACTTTGTCATTTGTCCTCCAAAGCAAAACTTTGGAGAGATCTCGTCCGCCTTAATCGAGACCTCGCCAATAGGCGGGCCAAGCGGCGGATACTTGTTCCTTATGTAAGTATATACTTTATCAGCAAGCTAATTAACATGCACTTTGCCTGTTTAATAGACATTTTTCGCTATTTGGAATGAATGACGGGTTCCAGGAACTGGGTTTTGGGGTGGGAGAGGAAGAAGCTTTTTAACCCACCACAGACTTATGCGTTTACTTTCTTTCCGCCCTTAAGCCTGGCGGACCCGACCACAGTCGAGGTCTCACTGCGCAAGCGCGGGGGACTGTCTCGCCCAAAAACCGGCTCGCAGGCTTTTTTTCTTCTTTTGCTTCATTTACTGTTCTTACTGTACCTGCTTTACTTACTTCCCTCTGCCAGAGTTTCTTTTACCGCAACAAGCAGTTCATTTAACTGAAACGGTTTATGAAGGAACTTGTGGCCTTTTCCATGAATTAACTGCTGCTGCGACCTGTCATCAAGATAACCGCTGCAAAGAATAACTTTGAATTCGGGTTTTTCTAAAAGAAGCCGGTTAACCAGGTCAATTCCGGTCCCATCAGGCAGTACAACATCGCTTAAAACCATTTTTATATTGTTTTTTTCTTTTTCAAAGATGGTAAGAGCTTCATTAACATCCCCTGCCAAAAACACAGTATAACCGTTATTTAAAAGGACCCGGCTGGAATATTTTCTAATTGCAACCTCATCTTCAACAACCAAAATTCTTTCTCCGTGTCCGACAAGATCATCGGGATTATATTTTTCTTTTATTATTTCCCCTTTTTTTTC
Organism: Candidatus Firestonebacteria bacterium RIFOXYD2_FULL_39_29; assembly: GCA_001778375.1. Taxonomy (NCBI): domain Bacteria; phylum Candidatus Firestoneibacteriota; species Candidatus Firestonebacteria bacterium RIFOXYD2_FULL_39_29. The sequence goes on along the minus strand of MFGV01000013.1, from coordinate 35,171 downwards.
CGAAGAAGAAGAAGGCAGATATATTGTAAACATAGTCCCACGGTCCGGTTCACTATAAACATTTATCCAGCCGTTATGTTGTTTCACTATACCGTAGACTACGGATAGACCAAGCCCGGTACCCTTTCCGAGACCTTTTGTAGTAAAATATGGTTCAAAAATATGCTGAAGAACTTCTTTGTTTATTCCCATTCCGTTATCCTGAATTGATAATTTAACAAATTTACCCGGGTATGATTCTGCTATATTCATGGAATACTCTTTACTTACTATAACATTCTCTGTTTTTATGGTCAGTACCCCGCCCTTATTCATTGCATCACGGCCGTTTATCGTCAGATTCATAATGATTTGCTCCATCTTTGTTTCATCCGAGTTAGTATTCCACAAGTTTAACTGCAAATCCGTTTTTATGCTGATATCCTCGCCGATTATACGGTTTAGCATTTTTGACATATTATCTATTATCCTGTTTAAATTCAGATTTATCGGATTTAACGGCTGTTTTCTGCTAAAAAGAAGTACCTGTCTCGTCAGGTCAGCAGCCCTGTCAGCAGCAAGACATATTTCGTTTAAATCATCATATATCGGATTATCCTTAGCCGTACTTTCTTTTGCCAGTTCAGAATATCCTTTAATTGCAGTAAGTAAGTTATTAAAATCGTGGGCAATCCCGCCCGCAAGAATACCTACAGATTCCATCTTTTGCGACTGCAGCAGCTGCTCTTCAAGCTTTTTTCTGTCTGTTATATCAATAACTCCCGCAATTGAGCCGTTATATTTTCCGCCATCATCAAGTATCGGCGCGGTTTCCAATACAGCAAACATCTTTTTGCCGTCTTTTTTTTGAAATTCAAAATCATGTTGTTCTTTTATTCCGTTTTTCTGCCTTTCCATATTTTCTTTAGCTATTTTTATTCCGACAGCGTCCATAAATGAAAAAAATGACTTTCCTATCATTTCTATTGCTTCGTAGCCCAGCATTTTAGCCATTCTTTCATTTGTAAAAGTAGTAAGGTTGTCCCTGTCAATAACCCATACACCTTCATTTAAGTTTTCAATCAAATACTGATATTTATTATCACTTTTAATTAGATCGTCCTGGGCTTTTTTGCGTATAACCACATCTCTAAAGAAACCTACATTACATTCTTTCCCGTCTATTGAGGCGACAGTAACATTGATGTCGACATAGACTATTTCCGTATTCTTTTTCAAGCAGGGAATATCCGCTTCTAAGGCCACACCTTCTTTCTGAGAACCAAATTTTGAAATATTGTTTTTCAGATTGTCATTATTGTCTTTAGGATATATGTCAGTTATACTCATATTTTCCAATTCTTCTTTTGTGTAGCCCAGCATTTTACAAATTGACGGATTTGCGTATACTAATTTCCTTGTTTCAATTTCAGCTATCAATATTCCGTCAACACTGGTTTCAAACAGAGTTCTATATTTTAATTCTGATTCCTGCAGCTTTTGCGCGCCGGCTTTTAATTGCTCGTTAAACGTCCGGAGCTGCTGTTCCGTAGACATAAGCTGCTTATTAGCCGCTATCAGTTGTTCGTTTGCTGCTTTAATTACCTCCGCCGCCTTAACTTTTTCCTCTGCTTTCCTTTTTTCCGTCACATCTTCTATCGCGAGCAGGATCAAGCGATTTTTGTGATTTTCACTTTTTAATTCTTTTGCATTCAAAATCATGTTCTTTTTGCCTATTGTTTTAAATTCATGTTCAACTTCGTAATCCTGAAAAACACTCTTCTCGGGCAGGATATTGGTAAGTAGTATTCTAAGGGCAGGAATATTCCATTGCTCATTTCCCAGCTTATAAACAAGATTTCCTTCCGTTTCTTTAGCTTTTACCTTGAACGTATCATAAAAAGACCTGCTGGCAGATACAACCCTTAAATCCTTATCCAATACTAAAAGAGGCTCCCTTATGGTTCCAATAATTGACTCCGCATAGTCTCTTTCGTCCTTTAGCTGTTCCTCGATCTCTGTTAATTGCCGGTTAGACGCTCTTAGTTCCAGTTCAATAGCTGTCAACTCCTGGTTGGTGTTTGTCAATTTTTGATTAGCTGCTTTAATTATTTCCCCTGCTTTTCTTTTTTCTGTCACATCTTCTATGGCAAGTAAGATCAAGCGGTTTTCACTGCCCCCCCTTTTTAATTCCCGGGCATTCAGGATCATATTCTTTTTACCGATTGTTTTGAATTCATGTTCTATTTCATAACTTTGAAAGATACTTTTCTTGGGCAGGATATTGGTAAGCAGTACTTTAAGCGCAGGAATATTCCATTGTCCGTTTCCCAGTTCGTATACCAGATTTCCTTCTGTCTCTTTTTCTTTGACCTTAAAGGTCCCATAAAAAGCCCGGTTGGCGGAGACCACTCTCAAATCCTTGTCTAATACCAGAAGGGGCTCTCTCATCGTTCCTATAATTGATTCAGAATAATCTCTTTCGTATTTTATTTGCTGTTCCGCGGCGGTTAATTCCCGGTTGGCTGTTGTCAATTTCTGGTTAGCTGCTTTAATTATTTCCTCTGCTTTTCTTTTTTCTGTCACATCTTCTATGGCAAGCAGAATCAAGCGGCTTTCACCATCAGCCCTTTTTAACTCCCGGGCGTTTAGAATCATATTCTTTTTACCGATTGTTTTAAATTCATGCTCTATTTCATAACCTTGAAATATATTTTTATTGGGCAGGATATTGGTAAGAAGTATTTTAAGCGCAGGAATATCCCATTGTCCGTTTCCCAGTTCGTATACCAGCTTTCCTTCTGTCTCTTTTTCTTTTACTTTAAATTTGTCATAGAAAGATCTGCTGGCGGATACCACCCTTAAGTCCTTGTCTAACACCAAGAGGGATTCCCTGACAGTTCCAATTATAGATTCAGCATAATCTCTCTCCTCTTTTAGTTCTTCCTCGGCTGCTTTAATTTTTTCTCCTGCTTTTCTTTTTTCCGTCACATCTTCTATGGCAAGCAGGATTAACCGGCTTTCACCATCAGCCCTTTTTAACTCCCGGGCATTCAGGATCATATTCTTTTTACCGATCGTTTTAAATTCATGCTCTATTTCATAACCCTGAAAAATGTTTTTCTTAGGAAGTATATTGGTAAGAAGAGTTTTTAACGCCGGAATATTCCACTGTCCGTTTCCAAGTTTGTATACCAGTTTTCCTTCTGTCTCTTTTTCTTTTACCTTAAACGTGTCATAGAAGGATCTGCTGGCGGATACCACCCTTAAGTCCTTGTCTAATATTAAAAGCGGCTCCCTGATGGTTCCTATTATTGATTCGGCATAATCCCGTTCATACTTTATCTGCTGTTCAGCTGCTTTAATTATTTCCATTGCTTTTCTTGTTTCCGTAATATCTTCTATAGCAAGCAGTATCAAGCGGTTTTTGCCATTTTCCCTTTTCAGTTCCCTGGCATTTAGTATCATATTCTTTTTGCCGATTGTTTTGAATTCATGCTCTATTGCATAATCTTGAAATATGCTCTTTTTGGGTAAAATATTAGTTAATAGTGTTTTGAGCGCCGGAATATTCCATTGTCCGTTTCCAAGCTTGTATACCAGTTTTCCTTCCGTCTCTTTTTCTTTTACCTTAAATTTTTCATAGAAGGATCTGCTGGCGGATACCACCCTTAAATCCTTATCTAAAACTAAAAGTAGTCCCCTGATTGTTCCAATTATCGATTCCGCATAATCTCTTTCATCTTTTAACTGCTGTTCTATCGCTGTTAAACGCTGGTTAGCGCCCAATAACTGCTGGTTGGATGCTTTAATTATCTCCTCAGCTTTTCTCTTTTCTGTAACATCTTCTATCGCAAGAAGGATCAAGCGGTTTTCGCTGCCCCCTCTTTTTAATTCTCTGGCATTCAGGATCATGTTCTTTTTGCCGATCGTTTTGAACTCATGCTCTATTTCATAACCTTGAAAGATATTTTTCTTAGGCAGTATATTGGTGAGAAGGGTTTTTAGCGCAGGTATATTCCATTGCCCGTTTCCCAGTTCATAAACCAGATTTCCTTCTGTTTCTTTTTCTTTTACCTTGAAGGTACCGTAAAAAGCCCGGTTTGCGGAAACCACCCTTAAATCCCTGTCTAATACCAGAATAGGCTCTCTGATAGTTCCTATAATGGATTCGGAATAATCTCTTTCATATTTTATCTGCTGTTCGGCTGCTTTAATTATTTCCATTGCTTTTCTTTTTTCTGTAACATCTTCTATGGCAAGCAAGATCAAACGGTCTTCACTGCCCTCTCTTTTCAACTCTCTGGCATTTAATATCATATTCTTTTTACCGATTGTTGTAAATTCATGTTCTATTTCATAACTTTGAAAAACGCTTTTTTTGGGAAGTATATTGGTGAGCAGTGTTTTTAACGCAGGAATGTTCCATTGTCCGTTTCCCAGTTCGTAAACCAGCTTTTTTTCCGTTTCTTTTTCTTTGACCTTAAAGGTATTATAAAAAGATCTACTGGCAGAGACCACCCTTAAATTCTTATCTAATATCAAAAGCGGCTCTCTAATAGTTCCTATAATAGATTCCGCATAGTCTCTTTCATCTTTTTGCTGCTGCTCGTGAGCTATTAATTGCTGATTGGAGGATCTTAACTCCTGTTCCAGGGCTGAAAGTTCCTGATTAGCCGCTGTCAACTCCTGGTTAGACGCTTTAATTGTTTCAATTGCTTTTCTTTTTTCCGTCACATCTTCTATCGCAAGGAGGATCAAACGATTCTTGCCGTCCCCTCTTTTTAATTCCCGTCCATTCAAGATCATATGCTTTTTACCGATCGTCCGAAACTCATGATCTATTTCATAATCCTGAAAGACACTTTTCTTGGACAGCACATTGGATAAAAGGACTTTCAAGGCGGGAATATTCCATTGTCCGTTTCCCAATTTATAGATCAGTTTTCCTTCCGTCTCTTTTTCTTTGACCTTAAAGGTATCATAAAATGCTCTGCCGGCAGAGACCACTCTTAAATCTTTATCTAAGACCAAAAGCGGTTTTCTAATAGTCCCTATAATAGATTCAGAGTAATCTCTTTCATCTTTAAGGTGCTGTTCGGCCGCTATTAGCTGCTGGTTGGATGATTTTAACTGCTGCTCATGCGCTGTTAGCTGCTGATTGGACGATTTTAACTGCTGCTCGAGAGCTGTTTGCTGCTGCTCATGAGCCCTCAGCTGTTGATTGGAGGATCTTAACTCCTGTTCCAGAGCTGAAAGTTCCTGATTAGCCGCTGTTAACTCCTGGTTAGACGCTTTAATTGTCTCCATAGCTTTTCTTTTTTCCGTCACATCTTCTATCGCAAGGAGGATTAAGCGGCTCTTGCCGTTTCCCCTTTTTATTTCCCTGCCGTTCAAGATCATATGCTTTTTACCGATTGTTTTAAACTCATGGTCTATTTCATAATCCTGAAAGACGCTTTTCTTGGAAAGCACATTGGATAAAAGCACTTTTAAGGCAGGAATATTCCATTGTCCGTTTCCCAATTTATAGATCAGTTTTCCTTCTGTTTCTTTTTCTTTCACTTTAAAGGTATCATAAAATGCCCTGCCGGCAGAGACCACCCTTAAATCCTTATCCAAGACTAAAAGCGGCTTTCTGATAGTCTCAATAATTGACTCGGAATAATCTCTTTCATCCTGCAGATGTTGTCTGACATCTATTAGTTTTTGCCCGGCTAAATCAATACTGTGTTTACTGTTTTTCCTTTTCATAGAGATCCTCTCCAAAGTATTTTATTTGGCCCGCCGCCTTCACTAAAAGATACTATCTTTTTATTAATATCCAGTCTGACGCTCATTCTTTTATTACCTCCGACATTTTTTTTATACAGCCGGATTCTTTTTTCTTTTAAATATTTAATGATAGATATTGTATTATCTTCTCCGACTTTGCTTTTCTTTAACCCCAGCATACTGGCGCCGCCCACAATAAATACCCGCATTTTATTTAAGACGGCCCCCTTTATAAGCATATTTTTGAATAAAGCATCAAGAGCATTAAAAGCATATTTTGTTTTCATCCCCTTTTTAACCGGCGCGGCTCCGGGAAGCATAACATGGGCAATTCCGCCAATTTTATTTTCTATATCTATCGCAACAACGGCAACACAGGAGCCGATAGCGCTTGACATCAATATTGTATTATTCCTGCCAACCTTTACCTTCCCGGTTACAACATCAATTACATTTTTCATAATCCTGCCTTTTGTTTTTGTTTAAACTTTCAGCAAATATTTTGTTTGAAAAGTATTGCAGTGCGGGTATTTATTACGGAAGATAATATCAATGAAATTCGCTTTGCAGATAAGATTTTTATTATGCCCGCAGCTTGCAACTTTACAGGCGCCCACTACGGTTTCTGTTTCGATTCCACCCTCAGCCTTCTCCTGCACAAAAGTATCGCACCTGGGACGGCTGCCGTCCCCTATGGTAATAGCCAGCGCGTGGCACCTGGAATTTCTATTGAAAGAACAACTTTCCACCTTGCAGGCTTTTACAATAGATCCGGCAAGATCTTTACATCTGTCCTGTGATTTTTCTTTTCTTATCATTTTTTTATCTTATTCCGCATAAAAAGTCAAGCAATCAGGATGTTTTTCATGAAAGCCCATATCAATAACCCCTGCGGTACATCTAAGAGAAACATTATGAGAGCATTTTTTAACCTTGCAAACTCCTACTCTGCCCGCCGTTTTCGAGTCCCCGCCTTTTACTTTAATTTTACCCGCTACAAAAGTATCACACCTGGGATGATTCCCATCCCCTACGTTCACGGTGGACGCCTGACACTTTTTATTTTCATTATAAGAACAACTTTCAAAGATACAATCCTTTATCATTGTTTCCTTCATAATCCCTCCGGGAAATACCAATTAATATTTTAAGCAGATATACTTACTTCTTCTGTTTTTCTTCTTTTAATTCCACAAAAATATCTCCGCTGACCTTTGCTCTGACAAAAAAACCGTCGGAGAGCCTGAACCAATAATCTCCCGTCCAAAAAAACGAAAGAAAACCGGCAAGGCATATTTTCAGCCTTGCTGTTTTTATTGTTTTTCCGTTTAATTCAATAGTTTCCTGATTCTCTTTGACGGCAGCAAGCACCATGACATTTCCCGGATCATCAGGATTAAGAGACCAAAACTCAATACTTTTTCCCTTTGTTTCCTTAACGGCAAATCTCATCATCCCCAGCTGATAAATCTGCAGCCATTTACGTTCATCTATATTTATTTCTTTTTTGTTGTTTTCCTTTTTGTCAAAGGTCCCTGTCAGGATTATCTTATTCCCTTTTCTCACAGCAGCCACTTTTATGCCCTTTTTAGGGTCAGTAAATTTCCATTCCAGCGTTTCAAAATCCGTATTTAGTTTTGCTTCGGTTACTATATTCTTTTCCCCTTTTTTTATCACTACACCGTTGAAATAATAAATATTATTTTCTTTACGAATATTTATAACATTTTTGTACACCTGTTTTTTTTCTTTGACATTAAAGATATGTTCCGCAAATAATCCGGTAAGCAGCGGTTTTACAGCCTCTATAGGTTTTTCTTCAACTACATTTTTTTCTTCAACCACTGTTACAGGTTCTATTTTCTTTGAAACGAAGAACCAGACGATGAGCGTGACCGAAAAAAACAGTGCTCCCGCGATCAATAATTTTTTTCTCATTCACTCTCCGTTTTTATATCCAAATTAGAGGAGCTATATATTAATAAGCGGATCTTTTGATGAGATTACAAACTTTAGTATTCCACTTACTTTAATCTCTGTCCTCAGACTTCCGTCTTTTAGCAGGTTGCTGAAAAACTCACTTTTTGTCATGCCGGACTCAGATCCGGTATCCAGTGTCGTTAGAATTGCTGCTAAAACAAGCACTTTGTTTTTGCAGGAACAAATTAAATAACAGAAACAACGAAATATTGAGTTTTTCAGCAACCTGTTAGATTATTTTTTGCCAAACCTCCAACCTTCTAAACGTCAAAACCTCTGCATTATGCCTTACTTCACAACCACTTCAAAAAGAACTCTCATGTTGGCTTTTGCTTCTGGTGAGTTACTGTTACCCGGGGAAACTTCATACAATGCCGGTTTAGTCCTGCCATATCCTATTGTCGTTATTCTAGAGGGAGCAACACCTTTTTCAATCAGATAATTTCTGACTACATTTGCCCTTGTTTCGCTTAATTTCTGATTACTTTCTTCCGTGCCTTCAGCGGAGGTATATCCCGCCATACGAACCTTAATTTTAGGGTTTTCTTTTAAAATCTTAACTTCCCGGTCCAGCAGCATCTTAGCTTCACCGGCAAGAGCAGACTTATTATAATCAAAATGCGTATCCCCGAAGGCGATTACGTTCTCATCCGGTTTCTGATCAAGCACAAGCATCATTACCTTCAAATCAGAAAGACTCTTTTCGGATAGCTCCATTTTCGGGCTGTCCCGAAACAACAGGATAATAAGGATCACTACGATACCGCATAATATTCCCACAATACCAATAAGAATATCTTGCAGCTGCTTTCTTCGCTTTAACCAAGAGTGCGCTCCCGTTTGTTTTTCCGCTTCAAGCCAGTCAACATAATCATTTCCGTCTTTAAAACCGTGTTTTTTATAAAGCTCATACGCTTTGCTCTTTATTTCCGTATTTTCTTCAATCATTTCTTTATCTGTCATTTTATCCTCTTTTGTTAAGAATGACCCTGTACCATTCGCTATGCTCAGGTGCAGGGCCATGAACCTGAAGTATGAATGGTTCATGGTTCCTTTTCCAACATAGTCGGATAAGAATACAAAATCCTTTTTTTCATCAGCAACAAAGCATTGGCAGATTTTGTGATTACCTAGCTTTACTTACTGTTTTTGCTGTCCTTGCTTCCTTTTCTGCTTTTTCTTATTTTACAATTATTTCAAAAAGAACGCGCATATTGGCCTTTGCTTCCGCAGAATTAACATGCTCTGGGATCGGTTCAAACACTGCAGGTCTTGTTTCGCCATATCCGATCGTAGCCATCCTTTCCGGAGCAATGCCGCCTTCTTTAATAAGTATTTCCTTTACTATCTTTGCCCTTTTTTCGCTCAACGTTTGGTTAAACTCCGGGGTACCTTCGGCAGAGGAAAAGCCGGCAATGCGGATTTTAACTTCGGGATTTTCTCTTAATACTCTCGCATTCTCCGCTACTACCTTCACTCCATCTTCAGTAAGGGTATCCTTCTCCCATTCAAAATGCGCATCATCAAGAACGATAAGTTTTTCGATAATAGGAACCGTCTTAAGGATAACAATCGGTTCTATTACGGGGACTCTAAGTTTCATCTTCGCCCTCGGCGCCGGCTGGATCTTTTCCTCACTTAAGAACTTATAGATTAAACTTAAGCGGTGTGAGTTGCCCAGTTCTCCATAAGGAATGAAAGCATAATCAAAATTAAAGCTCTTAGATATTACAATACCGAGACCGGCGGTAAATCCAGTTAAGCCTTCAAGTTTGAAATCTGTAAAGTTATGCACATAACCGGCGCGTAGTGCCACCATAGGATCAATGTAGCCTTCAACTCCTACCTGCAGATTATCGAACCCGATTCCAGGTTTCAGTTCACTGGAAGCGGCCAAAAGTATATTCTTGTCCACGTTATAGGAAGCTCCAACCCTCCAGACTGAATCCAAATCACTGGCTGCGCTTGATACTTTGATTCCAAGATTTGTATAGGTCAGACCCACATTTAAGCTGGAAATCGGATTCCATAAAAATCCTACATCCATAGCAATTGCGGAATATACCTGGCTGGCAAGCGCTTGCCGGTTGTATTTCAGGACTAAACCGGCAGAAATGCCGGGAAGCCAGTACTTACCCCAACCCAGATTTATGCCTAAATTTCCTGCGTAGTAGTTGTCTGTAATATTTCCTACACTGTCTCTTCCTTCAAAGGTTCCATTATCCACATAGTTCAAGGAAACGGCAAAACCGCCCAGAGATTCCACAGGCATTCCGAAAACAAGAGTCTCCTGCGTGGATTCACCCAGTCCGCTATTGTGATGTAGCCCCAGCTCCATATCTTTTAAACTGCCCAGTCCTGCCGGGTTCCAAAACAAAGATGCCGATTCCTGGGAAACTCCCACAACCGCAGACCCCATAGACATGGCTCGGGCCGTACCGCCCTCTTTAGTCAAAGGCATAGACAGACTGCTGTTTTCCGCAGACCAGGACGGGCCGCTAAGAAAAAGAACGGACAAAATTCCGATTCCTATCCTTTCAACATTTTTAATTTTCATATATTTTACCTCCTAATTTAGTTTTACCGGATGCCGGCACCTTAACTTACTTTGATGCCAAATCTCCGCGGACTTGCCGGCTTACTTTCTTCCGGCAAGTCTACTGAGTTTTTTTAACGCACAACTACAAACTTGCGCTTTGTAAACTTGCTCGTATCTCCGTTATCGTAGTTCATGCTCAAAATGTAGAAATAAACCCCGGGCGCAAGATTACCAATATTGAGAGTGGAATACTGCGCGCCGTCAAGTTTGCTTTCCTCCAGACTGTCTGCCAGTCTGCCTACCGCATTGTAAACCCGGATCTTAACAACTCCCGGACCATCCATGAAATAATTGATATTTACCGTACTGCCGGTGCTTGGAGACGGATATACATATGAAGTACTGCCGCTTACCGGCGCAGTAAGAGTGTAATTATACTGGTCTGCCAAAATAACCAAAGACAATCCCGTCTGATTTGTTACCACAACGTCCACTACTCCTACAGCATGTGCCTTAGTCTTCGCTGTGATCTTCGTATCAGAATTCACTACATAACTCTCGGCATTCAAATTACCGAACTTAACTCCGTTGGCGCCGGTGACTCCGGTGAAACCGGAACCGGTAATTACAACTGTTGCACCGCCTGTAGAAGGTCCATAGACCGGATTAAGTTTGGTAATAACCGGCACGGTTCCCGCGATAAAATATGTGTAGATATCGCCGGACACACTTGGAGATGAACCCACAGAGCTCATCGCCACAATGTTCACTGCGCCTTCTATTTGAGCAGGCGCTATCGCTCTAATTTGCGTATTCGAATCCACTATAAAACTCGTGGCATTCAGCGAACCAAACTTGACTTGGGTTACTACGGTTGTACCGGTGAAACCTAAACCGGTAATGGTAACTGTTGTACCCCCGTCGGTGGTGCCGCCGGCCGGGTCAATACTTATAATCGACGATAAAATAGTGAACGCACTCGTCGCTGTTGCACTGCTTGTTATTCCGCCTTTAGTAGTAAAAGCCACAATTGTAGCAGTTGTTGTCTGCGCGAATGGGCCTGTGTATTCTGTTGAGGATCCGTTTGGAGCTGTTCCGTCAGTTGTATATCTTATAGTTGCTCCTGAAGTTCCCGTTGCCATAGTTATTGTCACTGAGCCCGTATACTGACCGGCGGCAGGTGTTATTACAGGTATTAAACCCTCTATCGTAAATGCAGTTGCCGCTGTCGCCGCACTGTTCGTCATTCCGCCCTTCATTGCAAAAGCTACAATTGTTGCGGTTGACGTCTGTACAAAAGGAACTGTGTATACTGTCGAGGATCCGTTTGGTGCTGATCCGTCAGTTGTATACCTTATAGTTGCTAACGAGGTTGAGGTTGTAATTGTTACCGTGACTGAACCTGCATACAACCCGGCCGCAGGTGTTATCACAGGCGTTGCTACCTGTATCGTAAATGCAGTTGCCGCTGTCGCCGCGCTGTCCGTCATTCCGCCCTTCATTGCAAAAGCCACAATTGTTGCGGTTGTCGTCTGTGCAAAAGGAACTGTGTATACTGCCGAGGATCCGTTTGGTGCTGATCCGTCAGTTGTATACCTTATAGTTGCTAACGAGGTTGAGGTTGTAATTGTTACCGTGACTGAACCTGTATACAACCCGGCCGCAGGAGTTATGACCGGTGTTGCTACTGTACTTGCTGCTACCGCAGAAATCTTAGTAAGAAAGCCGTCTTCCGAGCCCTGATAAGTATAGAGCTCGCTGACAATGGGAAAAAGAGCCGAAGTTGTATATCCGACCGCATAAATATTGTTTGAACTATCCAGACCTATGCCCCAACCTTCTGTAACAGTGGCCCCGTCGGAACCTCCTAAATATGAACAGAACACCGGAAGCTGAGCAGCTACAGGTGAAGGATCTATCACAGTCACAAAAGCCATTTCCGATCCGGTTCTTGTGCTCAAGTCCGGGGATAGTATCGGATTATTAAGCGGAAAACCCGTTGCAGTAGAAAAGGTATACCCGATCACATAGGCATTGCCCAAAGAATCTACCTTAATCGCAGTAGCTCTATCAACACCGTCGCCGCCTATAAAAGTGGCATACACACCGTCACTTATACCGGCAGAACCCGCATTCAACTTAAAAACAAATGCATCCTCGCCGGTCCCTTTTATCGTCTGACCAACCATATTGCCAAAGCCCGTTGTGGGAAAGTTAGCGGTAGAATCTGTATATCCCGCTATGTAAACATTGAGACTGGGATCCAACGCTATACCGAAGGCATCTTCATTACCGTTGCCTCCTATATATGTGCCATAAAGTAAAGAAGCGAAGTCAGCGCTGAGTATCGCTACAAATGCATCGGTCGCCCCGGTAGGACTTGATTTAAAACAAACGGCTGTTGTGGTAAAAGTAGCCGTCGTCTGGCCGGTTATGTAAATCTTGCCGGTGCCGTCAATCGCAATTGCCCGTCCAATATCCGAGGTTGTCCCTCCGAGTAAACAAGCATGCGCGAGGCCTCCTGCCGGATTGTACTCAACAACAAAAATATCGCTTGCTCCTCTTGCAAGAAGGCCGGAACCATAACCATCCGGATTATCTGTTGTCACAAATGCCGTAGGAGCGCTGGCTGTGGTATCTCCTACTATATAGGCAGCCCCTGTACTTGCGTTCACAGCGATACCATAACCTATATCTACGCCGGACCCGCCCAGATAAGTCGAATAAACCAACCCTGCGCCGGAGGCACTAACCGCCGTTACAAAAGTATCTGTTGATCCTACGTATGTCCCAATATTCGCGTTTTTCATTGGAAAGGTCGTCGAAGTCGTTGAGCCTGCGATATATACAATACCTGCATTATCAACAGCAACCGCATTCGCAATGTCTATTGCGTCGCCTCCCAGATAAGTTGACCACGAAAGAACACCGCCCGAACTGATCTTAGTCACAAATGCATCAGTTCCCGCGCTGATGTTGGTCTGGTAACTGGTTCCTGTAGCACCCGGAAAACCGGTTGATACCGTTTTTCCGACAAGATAAACGTTATTTGAACTATCCAGCGCGATAGCGTTCACCCGGTCTACAACAGTCCCCCCGAGATATGTCGAATACATTATACTTGCCGCTGCTGCAGGAGTTATCCCGACAGTGCTTACAATTATATTTGCTAACAGAATCAGAATGACTTTTAAAATTGATTTCATAATTTAAACCTCCTTAGTTAATTGTTTATTTTTGACATTTTTTTTAAACATATTACTCGACCTTCGATGCAGGTTTTTCCGGAGTAATTTTATCATCACCCAAAAATTTATAGGTTAGACTTAAGCGGTGCGAGTTTCCCAGTTCACCGTAAGGAACAAATGCATAATCAAAATTCAAGCTCTTAGATATTACAACACCCAGACCGGCAGTAAAACCGGTTAAGCCTTCAAGTTTGAAATCTGTAAAGTTATGCACATATCCGGCGCGGAGCGCCACCATGGGATCAATAAAACCTTCAGCTCCTACCTGTAAATTATCAAACCTGTTACCGGCTTTCAGTTCGCTGGAGGCGGCAACAATCAAATTTTTGATAACTTCGTAGGAAGCCCCGAAACGCAAAACCGATTCCAGATCGCTGAGAGCGCTGGATACCTTGATTCCCAGATTTGCATAGGTCAGTCCCAGATATAGATTGGAAACCGGAGTCCACAAAAACCCTATATCCATAGAAATAGCCTGATATGTAAAGGCAGCCAGACTTTCCCTGTTGTATTTTACCGCCACACCGGCAGAAATACCGGGGAGCAAATATTTACCCCAACCCAGGCTTAAGCCCAGGTTTCCTGCAGTGTAATCAGCTGTCAAATCTCCGACGCTGTCTCTTCCTTCAAAGGTTCCGTTGTCCACATAATTCAAGGAAGCTGCAAAGCCGCCCAGAGAATTCACAGGCATCCCGAAAACAACGGTTTCCTGTGTGGATTCACCCAAGCCGCTGTTATGGTGAAGGCCCAATTCTGTTTCACTCAAACCGCCCAGTGCTGCCGGATTCCAAAACAAAGATGCCGCCCCCTGCGGGAGACCTACAACCGCAGAACCCATAGACATGGCGCGGGCCGTACCGCCCTCTTGAGTCGAGGGTAGAGCCAGATTATTTTCCGCAGCCCAGGACAGACTGCTCAGCAAAACAACGGACAAAATTCCTATTCCTATCCGCTCAATCTTTTTAATCTTCATAATTTTAACCTCCGAATTTTTTCATAAATCTCTCTTTAATGATTAACCGCAAATTTGCGTTTAGGATTCTTCTTTGTAGTTCCATCGTCGTAGGTTATATTTAAAATATAGAAATACACCCCCGTCGCCAGCCTATCAACATTAAGTGTGGAACCCTGAGGACCGGCCTGCTTACTTTCCTCCAGATTGGCTACCAGTACCCCAATCTCGTTGTAAACCCGTATATTCACAATTCCGGAGCTGACCATGCAGTAAACAAAACCTGCCGTGCTCCCTTCGGTAGGCGAAGGAAAGATATAGGGATCGCAATCGCCGGAACTGCTGCTCTCAGGCAGAAGAAAGTACGTGTAGCGATCTGCCGCCACAACCGGAGATGAGCCGAGAGGGCTTGTTACCACGACGTCTACTCTTCCTGCAACATGTGCTGCCGTCTTCGCTACAATTTTCGTATCAGAAATCACTGTGTAACTAGCAGCATTTGAAGTGCCGAACTTAACACCGGTCGCAAAAGCAACGCCGGAAAACCCGGAACCGGTAATGGTAACTGTTGTATTTCCTGTTGTGGGACCAAGAATCGGAGTTAAGCCGGTAATCGCAGGTGAAAGGACGGCGGCTGTAGCTGAAATCTTCATAACAAACCCGTCAACCGGTCCTTTAAGTGCAGCGTAAAGCGGCACAACTACCGGGAAAGTCTCCGCAGTAGAAGTGGTCCAACCCGCCACATAAATATTATTTGAAGCATCCAGTCCAATCCCTCTTCCTTCCTGATCAGTTACTCCTCCTATGTAGGTATTTAGGACACGGGTGCTTCCGTCAGGACCAATTACTGTCACAAAAGCTTTTCCCACCGCGCCATAAACGCTGTCTATGGGTGTATTAATTGATGCAGGAGAGATAGAAACAAAATCATCCGATGCTGTTCTGCCGGTCACATATGCGTTTCCAAGTGAATCCACCGCAAGCGCGTTCAGATGATCCCCGGCTTTCCCGCCTAAAAAGGTGCAATACACACCGTCTAAAGATCCGGCGGCATCTAACTTCATCTTCATGATAAAGCAATCAAAGGGACCGCCCGCTATAGTCGTTTGTCCGACCTTCGGCATATCTATGGTCACTTCAGGAAAGTTATCTGAATCATTATCGCCTGCAACATATACATTGCCGACGCTGTCTAACTTGATGGAAAAACCCATCGCCATTCCGCTTCCGCCCAAATATGTGGAATAGAGCAGAGTGGCACCGTTTGTGCTGATCTTAGATACAAACGCATCCGGTGCTCCGCTGATTGTCGTCTTATATGCTATTCCCACATACGGCAGCTCTGTGCCTAAAGGATATATAGGAAAGCCGGCTACTGTTTTGCCGGTCACGTAGATATTATTGTTACTGTCTAAAGCAATTGCATTGCCGTGTGTTCCGCCGAGGCTGCGATCAAATGCCTCCCCGGTACCCGCCCCTCCGACTGTTGTTCCGCCGAGATACGTAAAGAATTGCACCGTACCTGCAGAGTTAAACTTCGCCACAAAAGCGTTTTCATGCGTATCACCTGTTCCCGAAGCATTGTCTCCTTGAAAACCGCCCGTTACCGGAAGTGTCGTATTATTCGAGGTTGTTCCTCCGGTCACATAAGCATTATTTGTACTGTCTACCGCAACGCCGAACGCAAATTCTTCCCCCGCCCCGCCTATAAACATTGAGTACACAAGAGAATTTCCGTTCGCTGCAATAGCCGTAAGAAACGCGTCCGTCCCGCCGTTATTAACGGCCTGATAAGACGTCGCGCTCGGGATGACTGTATTAGGAAACGCCACGCCCGCTGAAGTCGTAGAACCGCATACGTAAATAATCCCGGTTTGGCTTACCGCAATGGAACTGCCGACATCTACTCCACCGCCGCCTAAATAGGTGCCCCACTCAACAGCTCCGGCCGGATTAATTTTCAGCACAAAGGCATCATAAGCTCCGCCTTTATTGAAGTTTTGATAATGCGCGCCGGTGCCCGGAAATCCGTCTCCGGTCGTTTCTCCCGTCAGATACACATTCCCCGAGGCGTCCACATACATGGCGTTCACCCGGTCTGCCACGGTCGTACCCAGATAAGTCGAGTACTTTATTTCCGCAGAGTACATCACTAAATTCATCAACAAAATCAGAAAGCTTATCTTTAAAATAGATTTCATATCTTAACCTCCTTAGTTAATTGTTTACATTCGTAATTAGATCTAAACATATTACTTCTCCTTCGTTGTTGACTGAACAGGTTCAGTTTTTACCGCATCCGCAAATTTATAGGTTATGCTTAAGCGGTGAGAGTTCCCCAGATCTCCATAAGGAACGAAAGCATAATCAAAAACCATGTTCTTGACTATTCCGACACCTAGACCCGCGGTCAACCCGGTTAAGCCGTCAAGCTTATACTCTGTAAAGTTATGAATATATCCGGCTCTAACTGCCACGTCAGGAATAATATAATATTCGGCGCCCATCTGCAGGCGGTTAAACCCGCCGAGTTTCAGATCGGTAGAAACGGCCACAAGAAGATTCTTGTCCACGTCATAGGAAGCCCCCACTCGCCAGACGGAATCCAGAAGACTGCCTGCCACCACAGTGCCCAGATTGCTATAAGTCAGGCCCAGATTTAAATGGTTAAACGGGTTCCATAAAAGCCCCAGATCCACCGCAAAAGCGGAATATGTCTGGCTGCCCAGAGTTTGCTGATTATACTTTACCACTGCTCCGGCAGAAAAACGGGGCAACCATTGTTTGCCCCAGCCCAGGTTTATTCCCAAGCTTCCGGCAGTATAATTACCGGTCGGATTTCCGATACTGTCTCTTCCTTCAAAGATTCCGTTATCCACATAATTCAAGGAAGCTGCGAAGCCGCCCAGTAAAACCATAGGCAAACCAAAAACAACAGTCTCCTGTGTGGATTCACCAAGGCCGCTGTTGTGGTGCAGTCCCAGCTCCATGTCATTTAAAGTTGCCAGCGCTGCCGGATTCCAAAACAAGGATGCCGACCCCTGAGGCAGCCCTACAACTGCAGACCCCATGGACATGGCGCGGGCCGTACCGCCCTCTTGAGTCGAGGGCATAGCCAGACTACTTTCCGCAGCCCGGGACAGACTGCTTAGCAAAATAACGGACAAAATTCCCATTCCTATCCGCTTAACATTTTCAATCTTCATATATTTAACCTCCAATTTTTTATTTTATTAAACTATCAGCGTGTAACCGCAAATTTACGTTTAGAGTATTTTTTTATACCTCCATCATCATAGGTCATGCTCACTATGTGAAAATAGATCCCGGGCGCAAGATTGCTGACATTGAGGGTGGAACCCTGTGAGCCCAGCGATTTGATTTCTTCCAGCGAGGACACCATATTCCCGACCTCATTGTAAATCTTGATTTTTACTGTTCCGGAGCCTGTCATGTAATAGGCAATTCCGGCAGTGCTCCCGGTAACCGGCGATGGAAATATAAAAGGTTCAAAGTCGCCGCTGGAGCTTATCGCAGGCGTGACAAAGAATGTAAAGCGATCTGCCGTCACAGCCGGAGATGACCCTACCGTATTCGTAGTCACAACATCCACTATTCCCGCAGCATGCGCAGGCGTCTTCGCCGTAATCTTCGTATCAGAAATTACTACATAACTCGCAGCGTTCACGCTGCCGAACTTAACGCCGGTCGCGAAAGCTACATTGGAAAAACCGGAGCCGGTAATGGTAACTGTTGTGTTTCCGGCAATGGGCCCGACATTTGGATTTATACCGGTGATTGCCGGTGCCGCTAAAGTAGCGGGTGAGGTGGCTGAGATCTTCATAACAAAGCCGTCATATGTTCCTTTATTTGCTTCGTAAAAAGGAATAGCAGTAGGAAAGTCGGTGGAAGTAGTCCAGCCCGAAACATAAATATTATTTTCGGCATCCAGTCCAATCCCTCTTCCTTCCTGATCCGAGACTCCTCCTATATAACTATTTAAAATACGGGTACTGCCATCAGGACCAATTACTGTCACAAAAGCTTTTGCCACCGCGCCATACACACTGTCTAAGGGTGTATTAATTGACGCAGGAGAGATAGAGACGAAATCATCAGACGCTGTTCTGCCGGTCACATACGCATTACCGAAAGAATCCACCGCAAGCGCATTTACATGATCCCAGGCTTTTCCGCCTAAAAAGGTGCAATACACGCCGTCCAAAGATCCGGCGGCATCTAACTTCATCTTCATGATAAAGCAATCAAAGGGACCGCCCGCTATAGTCGTTTGTCCGACCTTAGGCATATCTATGGTCACTTCAGGAAAATTATCGGAATCATTATCGCCTGCAACATATACATTGCCGACGCTGTCTACCTTTATTGCAAATCCCATCGCCATTCCGCTGCCGCCCAAATATGTGGAATAGAGCAAAGTGGCACCGTTTGTGCTGATCTTAGATACAAATGCATCCGGAGCTCCGCTGATTGTCGTCTTATATGCTATTCCCACATACGGAAACTCTGTGCCTAAAGGATATATAGGAAAACCGGCTACTGTTTTGCCGGTCACGTAGATATTATTGCTACTGTCTAAAGCAATTGCATTGCCGTGTGTTCCGCCGAGGCTGGGATCAAACGCTTCTCCCGTACCGCCTCCTCCAATTGTAGTTCCTCCGAGATAGGTAAAGAACTGTACTGTACCTGCGGAGTTGAATTTCGCCACAAAGGCATTTTCGTGCGTATCACCAACTCCGGCGGCGTTATCTCCTTGAAAACCGCCCGTTACCGGAAGTGTCGTATTATTAGAGGTTGTTCCTCCGGTCACATACGCATTATTTGTGCTGTCTACCGCGACGCCAAAAGCAAACTCTTCACCTGCCCCGCCTATAAACATCGAGTACACAAGAGAATTTCCGCTCGCTGCAATAGCCGTAAGAAACGCGTCTGTACCGCCGTTATTAACAGCCTGGTAAGACGCAGCACTCGGGATGACTGTAGTAGGAAACGCCGCGCCCGCTGAAGTCGTAGCGCCGCAGATATAAATAATCCCGGTTCCGCTTACTGTAATGGATCTGCCAACATCCACTCCGCCGCCGCCTAAATAGGTGCCCCACTCAACAGCTCCGGCCGGATTAATTTTTAACACAAAGGCATCATAAGCCCCGCCTTTATTAAAGTTTTGATAATGCCCGGCAGTTCCGGGAAAACCGGTACCGGCCGTTTCTCCGGTTAAATACACATTGCCCAGAGTGTCCACATACATGGAGTTCACCCTGTCTGCAACGGTCGTACCCAGATAAGTCGAGTACGCGAGAGTCGGATCGATCACCAGTTCTTTTTTCTTATCATACGCGGCCACTTCAAAACTGACTTGTTCATTGCCTGACAGAACAAAACGCCCGGCAACAATATCTCTTTTACTGCCTGTCTTTTGGTAGAGTGTCGGTGCATTAAAAGCCAGCCTGCCCTCTTGTAAATTTAGGACCAAATTTCCCTTTTGATCCAGCTCGAGATTTTTGGCTCCCTTAAAGATCATTTTAATAAGTCCGGGATTTGCTCCCGGCGCTACTACAAAATCATATTCTAACTGCCCGTTATTCCCGTAATAGACCATATTTATTCCCGGATAGATCTGCTTTATCTCCACTTTGGAATACTGTTCGATTTTGGTTTGCCATTTCTTCGGATCATTACCGGTCATATAGCTGCTTTGACTTGACAGGAGATCCATCCCTTGAAACACCGGATCGATATTGGCATCTTTAAGTTTCATTCGCACTACATCAAGTCCTTCTGCTTTTGAACCTGCCGCCGTTTTTAACGCCAGCACAGCTTCTGTAGAAGTTAAAAACAGGGTATACCCTTTGCCCCTAGCGAGAAATTTTACTGACGCATCGGTTTGCCCATGGTTAGATTCAAAACACAACGGTAGCTTACCATAGGCTTCTTCCGCCTTGGACTTTTTTCCCGCTTCCATTTTCTTATCCTGCCCTGATTCTTTCAGAGCTGCGGCCTTTGATGGGATACTTACTCCCGCCGTAAGGAAACTTATTCCAGTGAAACATACTATCAGATTCGTCAACAGAATCAGGCAGATGAACTTTGAAACAGATTTCATATGCCCCCTTTTATTCCATCTAGCATTCATACCTTTCCTCTTCATAAATTCCTCCTACTAAATTGAATTCTCTAATTAACTATATACTTATGCGCCGAGACAATGTAGGGGCCTCTTACTGTTTAAATTGACTTTTATCCCTTTTTCCCGTCAGCGGGATGTTCTTAAAAGAATAGTAGCTAGCCATAACAACACCAATTTCTTCTTCATTTTTTCACCCTCCAAAACTATTTAAAACCGAAAAAAATAAAAACCACAAACAGGATAATGAAAATAAAAAACAGTATTTTTGCCGCCATAAAGGCAGCTCCTGCTATAGTCGTAAAGCCAAATACCGCCGATACAAGCGCGATTGCGAGGAAAAATAAAGCCCAGTAAAGCATATTCTCTCCTTTTCTATGAAACAATTTAACTTTTTCTACAAGAAAAAATATCTGACGCCTACAGAGCCGGAAAGAAATAATCCGCTATCCGGGTTAAATCTTAAAATTGGAGACAGTTCAAAGAAAACATCAAAATTATTTTCCTTGAAAATATAGGACAATCCGAAAGTACCCCTGATTCCAAAATTAGCGTTCGCATTCTGGTAGGTATTTATTATTCCGCCAAAACCGTAATAAAGCGGCAATCTTCCTTCGCTCACTTTAAAAACATTAAAATCATGCCACAAATAATCCAGATGCACTCTGGTAAAAGATCCAAAACCTATCCCGGCGCTGAGCGCGTTATTATCGGCCAGCCAAAGTTTTGCTATAACGCCCGGATAATCTCCAAACTCCAATCCCAGACCAAAATTCCTGTTACCCATCTGTGTTTGTCCAAACATATTCATTTGAAGCGCGCATACAAAAAATACCGCCAAAAAAAATACTTTTTTCATTTTATTTCTCCTTTTTAAAAAAGATTCCACTGATTGCAAAATTTTAGGATTTCACTGATACAAAATTCTTTTCTTTCTTCTCTTCACCAGGTTTTGCACTTCACTTTCTGTTTCCGCCCAGGTGTCCTCCTGAGGCGGATTAAAAGATTTCAGAAAGTATAACTGTCTGATATTTAGACTTTCCTCAACTCCCCTTCCCTTGCTTTTCTTGCTTTTTTTCTTCCCCTGCTTCCCTTGCTGCTTTTCCTATATTTTCTTCCATTTAATTATTCTTACTAAAATAACTATAACTGCTATCACAAGCAGAATATGTACAAATCCTCCCAACGTATAATTGCTTACATATCCGAGAACCCAGAGAATTAAAAGAACAATGGCAACTGTTTCCAGCATTTAAAGCCTCCTTTCCAGCACCCAGAGAACCAGGAGTATAACTACAGTTGTTGTCAACATTTCAATCCTCCTTTTTAGTTCTTTCCCGCATTTTTAATACTTCAACTTAAAGGATCTCTTTCATTTCTTTTTGAATAACGAAACCGCTTTACTATATTTATTCCTGATGTCAGTCCAGAGATGCGCCGCGCCTTTTCTTATCACTTCCCGGAGTTCATCTACCCGTGATTTTAGCTTTTCTATTTTCCGAGCATCTTTTATTTCATGTTCTTTACTTTTGATCCCCATACTGCCTCCTGTTCTTCTCTTGCAGCCAGGCTGCAATCAAAAAACAACTTTACTTGTGTCCGCCTTTATGCTTGTTTTCCTGTTTTATTCCTAAGTTTTTCTCTTTTTTTTCTTCACGGTTCTGTTCATTTTCGAACCTTCGACCGTCATCTCTGTCATTATGGGACGCTCTCTCCCATTTTATTTTCCCCCAAAAGGAACTTTCCCGTCTTTCATCTTCCCATCTGTCGTTATACCAGCGCCGGTAAACAAACTGGTCTCCATAAGAAAACCTGTAAACCCAGTGATCCTCAAGCCAGAACCTTTCATCATAATCAGAAACTACAACCACGGTGTGATAGCCGGTTAAACATCCCGAAAAAAGGATCAAGACCGATAGCGCCGAAAAAAAGAATAGAATTTTTTTCATATATTTTCCTTTTTAATTTCATATTACATCGGCGGTCTATCCTTTTTACATGATAGGCCGCCGGCACTTTTACAGGTCGAAACCTATTCCTACATTCACGCTTACTTTTGTGTATAAAATAGCCACGTCGGTTGAAAGCGGATTAAGCGCAACTTTATATGTGCCCGAATAAGAGGTAAACATAATATCCGCAAATATTGTATTAACTAATTTTACTCCGGCTCCTATACCCCAATACATCCCTCCCGTTAAAGTAGTCACAAAAGGCGCGGGCGCTAAATATTGAGCATTTCCTGTATAAGAAACATTGTATCCTAAGTCTACTTTTGCATAGGGAGCAAGACCTACAATACTTCCGATCGGAAAAAGAGATACCGTGGCATATACCGGTAAAAAACTAAATTCAGCAGTTGTGTTATGAAGGGTCCTGTTCATATTATATGTAGCTCCAAGCCCTACGCTTAACTTATCAGAAAGGGGATGTTGTATTTCAAGCAGAACGGAAGAACCGAGATCAACGCCTAGAGATTGCGCGCCAACAAGAGGAAAGGCGGAAACCGAAAGAGTAGACGGATAATTTTGAAAACCATTATTATCCAATCCGTATTTTATTATTATCTTGTCCGCATTTTTTGGCTGCTCTTCCGAAAAAACTACGCTTAAAAGACCTACCGCCAATATTGCCCCCACAACCAACACATTTTTTCTCATACTTCTCCTTTTACTTTTGGATCTGTCAAAACATTTATTCTTCATAATATTTCTCCTTTGAAACTAGATTCTTTAGTAACTATATACTTAACCGGTCGGACATAGTAGAGGCTGATTACCTGCTAAATTGACTTTTTCCCCTTTTAAAAACTTTTGATTTTGCATTCACATATGCGCAGATTTCTTAACTTCCATATAATATAGTAAGTTAAACAACACCGGGGAGCAGGTAATAGCAGGAGAAGCAAAGACAGTAAGTGAAAGAATCTTGTAGTTTTTGAAAGGTAATATTTTTGGCTCTTTGTTTAAAAACAACAACCCGGAGAGCAATCCCTGCAGCTGTAATATATTTAAAGTCTATTTCGCCAGTCCAATCTGCTGCATATAGCTCGCGCTATCCCAATACAGCCACTCTTCTATCATTACACCATTTTTCCAATGCCCGATGGTGCACATTGAAATAGAAAACTTTTTACCGGTAGGTTCAATGAATTTACCGTTTCCTACAGGCAAAGGCTTGGTAAACGCGCCCGTCATAACACCGGTAACGCAGGTAAATTCGCCGGAGCCGAATTTTACCGGGTGCACTTTTATTTTAGTATCGGGAGAATAAACAAACATTTCCTTTAGGTCGCTTATGTGTCTTTCGATGCCGTTTGTATGATGACCGGTGGGCCAATTTACTATCACATCTTTTGAATGACTCTCGTGAAGCCTGACCCATTCCTGATTGCTGAAAACGACAAAATCAAAAGTATCAAAAGTTTTTAGATTTTCTTTGACTATTTTTTCGTTGTCCAAATATTTTTTTAATTTATCTTCCATTTCCCTTATTTTCACCTGCATTTCAGTGGAATAACCGCTCCTTGGCGCGCAGGCAGACAAGAGCATAATACAAAAAATGAATACCGTAATTATCCCGGTGTAACAATTTGACTTTATCATGATTATTTCTCCGTTATATTTTTGCTGCTACTGTTTCTTCTATCCTCGATATTACATCCAGCGGGTTAAAAGGCTTTTTTATGAACCTATGCACGCCAAAAGAATTCTCCAGCCAAACATCCACTTCGTCATTATAGTGTCCCGTCATTATTATTACAGGAATATTACTTATATCTTTATAATGTTTAAGCATCATGACAAGTTGAAAACCGTTTAGACCGTCCATTTTTAAATCCATGAGAATTACATCGGGCTTTTCTTTTCTGACGATCTTTACGACATCTGCGCTGTTGTCAGAAGAGATAACATCGTAACCGCTCATTTTTATCATCTCAACGAGTTCTTCAAGAAAACTTGTATCGTCATCTACTATCATCACTTTTTTAGGCATATTTATCCTTTAAAAACCATCTCCTGTCTGTTCAGCAACCAAAAACAGAAATATTAATACTTGAATATATTTTACAATATTTCGCCGACAGGAAAAGAATATTTTTTCCTACTTATTTCCTGCTACTTCAATTTCCGCTTCATACCAATGAAGCCGGTCATTTCCATTGATCCTTCCGCTGTTCTCAAACTTATAATACGCCTTCCTTCTTATTTCTTCATTTATTCCGTCTTTCTGCATCTCCGGCTTCTTTATTGAATTTTTTACCAAAACCGGCTTACCTGCTTTTTTTATTATCATATTATCCTCCTGTTTTAAATTATGTATTATTATTACAAATATTCATTATTTTATTAAGGAGGTTATGCCTGTTTGAGTTGATTTTTATCCGATTAAAGGATTGACCTATTTGCAGGCTTCGGATACGGAAGCTATGAACTTTTCTATGCTAAAAGGCTTACTCAGGGCGCAAATAATATTTCCGGAAAATTCTTTTTCTTCTTTTATTTTTTCAATAAAGGGGTTACCGCTTATGAATATTACTTTTACTTCAGGGGCAATTTTTTTTAATTCTATTAATGTCTCTCTGCCGTTCATTTTTTCCATTTTATAGTCAAGAACTATAAGATCAAAATGCTGCTTGCCTGCTTCCTTTACTGCTTCTTCCCCGTTGCTAACCGAACAAACCAGGTAACCTTCACCTTTAAGAAGTTCTGCAAGCCCTTCATTTAATTCTACATCATCGTCCGCGATCAAAATATATTTTTTCACCCGGCGCTCCTCTATATTGGAAAACTTACGATCTTTGTTCTACTTTTTCCCGCTGCATCCAATACTGAGTATTATTGCATGAGCCCCCGGTGAAAAGCGATTTCACTGATTACAAAACTATCGGATTCCACTGATACAAGATATGTTTTCAATTGAAATTTATTAAAACTAGCGTTTCTTTTTTTTGCCTTTATTTTTGCTTTTACGGTATTCAGCCGGGGTGGTGCCGGTACTTTTCTTAAACGGTCGTATCAATGATTCACAATTCTCATATCCTACTTTGTAAGATATCTGATCAACGCTGTAACCCGTGTTTTTAAGCATTTCTTTTGCCTCATCAATCCTCAACTGCTGCCTGTGTTCGCTAAAACCCACGCCTGTTATCTTCTTGTACTCCATACTTAAATATTTTGCGGTCAGGGCTACTACTTTTGCCGCATCTTTAAGATCGGTCTTCTTTCTGAAGTTTTTTTCAAGAAACTTTTTTGCCTTGTTTATCTTACCTTTGGTATCCAGCGACTCATCTTCCGGCTCTTTTTTTATCTTAGCAAGAAGCGTTTCTATAACATCTCTGGACTTTTCTATATCAAACGGCTTTTCAATAAGGTTGTCGGCACTATTTCTCAGCGACTCAAGAACTACTTCCTTTGAAGCATATCCCGTAAATATTATCACAGGAACTTCAGGAGCGTTTTTCTTTATTTTCCTTAAGACCTCAAGCCCGTTTATCCCCGGCATTTTTACGTCAAGAATTACCAGGTCTATTTCGTTCGGTTTAGAAATAATATTTAAAGCCTGCTCTCCGTTTTTAGCATCTAAAAACTCATATTCGGAAAAGCATTCTTTAAATTCCTTCTTCAATATCTCATCATCATCTATTAAAAGTATTTTATCTTTTTTCATATACTCTCTGCGGTAATTATATCATTTAAAGGCAGGAAGGGTACTGGTCTAATTCCCAGAACAATTGACTTTTATCCTCTTTCACAATATTGCAAAATCAGAAATTATCAAGTATCCAATTGAGGTTTTCACTCTTTTTCTTCAACAAGCACCGCGGATACATTACCTGTTGGTTTTGCCATGATATAAAGACCGTCAGAGAGCCGGAACCAGTAATCCCCGGTCCAAAATATTGAAAGCCAGCCGGCAAGGCCTATTCTTAACTTTGCAGTTTCTATCTTCTTTCCGTTTACTTCTATGGTCTCAACCTTGTCTTTTGACGCCGCGAGAACTCCGGAACTTTCCGGGTTGTCAGGCCTAAGCCCCCAAAACTCAATACTTTTTTCTTTTGTCTCCGAAATTGCGAATTTCATAAGCCCGAGCTGGAATATCTGATGCCACGGCCGGTTGTCTATATATATTTCCTTTTTGTTGTTCTCTTTTCCGCTAAAAGTTCCCGTAAGTATTATTATATTCCCTTCACGTACGGCAATTACATCAATACTTTTCTTAGGATTCTTTAATTTCCATTCAACAGTTTCAAAATCCTTATTTAATTTTGCTTCCATAACCGAATCTTTTTCTTCTTCCTTATTTACGGTACTCTTTAAATAATAGCCGCTCTCGATCTTATTTATATTTACAAAATTCTTATACTCCGTTCCTTTTTCATTAATATTAAAAATATATTCTTTGGAAGAAAGACAGGTTGATAAGATAGGAAGGAGCAGAAGCAGAGACATCAATGCTTTCATTTTAACTCCGTTTTATGCAAGATCCTCTATAGTCGTAATTTTGATATTATTTTCATCGCCTTTTACAAGCGCCGTTTTAACCCCGGCTGATTCCATGAGCATAGCATCATCCGTAATCGGTGTTTTTTTGAGGAGAGCTTTCAAATTGGACTTCATAAGAAGAGTAAAATCAAACCCCTGGGGAGTCTGCGCAAGAAAAAGTTCATTCCGGTTGAGTGTTTTTTCAACAAAGGTTCCGTTTTTAGAATATTTAACCGTGTCTTTTACGGGTATTACAGGGATCGCCGCGCGGTATTTTACTGACGCCTTTATTACCCGGCTTACCAGTTCTTTTGAAACAAACGGCCGAGCGGCATCATGAATAAGAACAATTCCCTTTTTATTTTCGAGAGCATTTAACCCGTTTAATACGGAATCTTTTCTCTCCTTACCGCCATAAGTATATTTTACGCCGAAAAATATATATTTATTTAACAATGATCTGAACATTGTTTCATCTTTTTCTCTGATGACAACAAGGACCTCTTTGATCATATTCAATGATAAAAATGTTTTTATAGAATAATAAAGCGCAGGTTTCCCTTTAATATTTAAATAAGGTTTATTCACTTTACCGCCCAGCCGCTTGCTGCTGCCGGCAGCGACGATGATCACTGAGATTGTCATGCATTCTCCCCTTGCCTGCTAAAGCATTTACAATTGACGATTCACGATTGACAATTGTATGTGGTATTATTTTTTGAAAATACAATTTGTTGCTTATTCATTTTTTTAAATATTACGGAAGCTATTTTCCGTATACCTAAAATCGTCATTCGTCATTCGTAAATTGTCAATATCTCTTCTAGTCTTCCCTTTTCTTTGCAAATATCATTCTTCCGGCGGAGGTTTGAATAGCACTGGTTATCATTACATCTATCTCTTTGTTTATGGCATTCTTCGCGCCGTCCACTACTATCATCGTGCCGTCTTCAAGATAGGCTATTCCCTGGTTGTTTTCTTTGCCTTCCTTTATTATCTTTACTCTCATGTACTCACCGGGAATTACCTGCGGCTTTAAGCCGTTCGAAAGGTCATTAATATTCAGAACTTTTATTTTTTCCACAGAGGCGACTTTATTTAAATTAAAATCATTGGTTACAACCTTCCCTCCTGTTTTTTTCGCCAGCTTTAACAATTTCTCATCCACATTACGAAGCTCCGGGAAATCCTCCTCGGTAATCCTGATAAATGGAGAGGCTTTTTGCATTCTTGTGACTATATCCAACCCGCGGCGGCCCCTGTTTCTTTTTAACGTATCCGGAGAATCCGCGATCATCTGGAGTTCCAGCACTACAAACTTGGGAATAATTATATCGCCGTCCATAAACCCGAGCTCTATGATATCCGCGACTCTGCCGTCTATGATAACGCTGGTATCAAGTATCTTGGAATACGCGGATTTTTCCTTTCCGCCGACAAAAGAGCGGAAACCGAGAAGCTCATCTTTTTTCTTAAGCGCCATAACCATGCCAAAATAAATACAGATAATATAGATAATTAAGGGAATATAAGCGTTTTTGGGCTGCTGGAGAGCCGGGATCTGGGCAAAACCATGGGCAAATAAAGCCGCAACCACAAGGCCTAGTATCAGTCCGATTAGGAGCGCAGACAGGTCTTTTACGGATATTTTACCGGAAAAAATATCCAACAAAACTACTGCAATGCCGGAAAATACTCCGACAATCGTTCCTTTGTATTGCGGCACGTTAAAACCGTCAGCAATCAAAAATCCCACCAAACTACTGACACAAATGAATACAATCCTGAAAACTATTACCATATGAGGCCTCCCTTAAAAACAAATTCGAAGCTCTATCCGCCCTAATAATTGGCGGACGAAACAAATCTTTGCTTTATTTTTAGAAATCTGACGCTAAAATTATTGCTTCGGCTACATCTTTCATGCTTTTTCTGGAATCCATGCTCCTTCTTTGAATCTTTTTATAGGCATCTTCTTCGGACATCCCCAGTTTTTTAATGAGCAATGATTTTGCCTTTTCCACTAATTTTCTTTCTGCCAGCTCTTCTTCGATTATTTTAGTTTTCACCATCAACTCCGCGTTTTCAATGGCAATAGCGGCCTGGCTTGCGACACTCGTTAAAATATCAATTTCTTTCTGGGAAAATTCATGAGGCTTGCTTGTATAGAGATTAAAGACCCCGATAATTTTTCCTTTCACGAGCATGGGAACAGCTAAGAGCGATACAAGCCCTTCTTTTTTTGCAACATCCCTGTTAAGATAATTCGGGTTAGTTCTTACATCCGAGATAACCATCGGTATTTTATCAATTGCGACACGGCCGGCAATACCTTCCCCTAGTTTAATATTCGGCTTTCTATTGTAGGCATCAGAAATGGATTGAGTAGCGCGGATCACCAATTCTTTTTTATTTTCATCCAGCAGCAGGAGAGAGCAGATCTTTGAATTCATAACCTCTGCGGTGACAGTAACGATAAGGCGGAGAATATCTTCAAGATAAAGATTTGACGTAATTGCCCTGCTGATCTCGCTGACTGCTTTAAGATGTTTATCAACTTTGGAAACTTTACTCATATATCAATATTCTTCGCTTCCAGCGCATTTTCCTGTATGAACTGTCTTCTCGGCTCCACCTGGTCGCCCATAAGAATTGTAAATATTCTTTCGGCTTCCACCTCGTCTTCGAGTTTTACCTGCAGAACCGTGCGGGTTTCCGGATTCATCGTTGTATTCCAGAGCTGCTCTGGGTTCATTTCTCCAAGACCTTTATACCTCTGTATTTCCAGCCCTTTCTTTGCGATAACCCGGACATTCTTTAATATCTCCAGAGCGCTATGCACCATCGTTTCGTTTTCCCCTTCGATTATCATATAGAGGGGTTTCATTTCTTTTTTCTTTTTGTCAAACTCTTCTTCGTCAAGCAGTACATCTTTTTTCTCAAGAAGCTTTATTTTTTCCATAAGGACGCCTATTTCTTCTATTTCGGAAATGTTTACTATTATTTCTTCCTCGTCTTTTTCTATGGTCTTCCCTTTTTTTCCGTCTGCCTTCTGTTTTTTCCTGAGGGATTTAAGGATAGTGTTTTTTTCGGATTCCGAATCGGCATATTTCACCTCACCGAAGACCTGCACTTTGAACATAGGGAGCTTTCTTTTGCCTATAAAAGAAAGAAGCTCGGCTACAGTAATATCTTTTTTCTCGATAGACTTGATATACTCTTCTATCTCCAGAAGCGAAGTAAGAATCTCCCTGTAACGATGCTCATTAAAGAGAATGTCTTCCTTGCCGTTTTTAAGCTTTGTAAGGCGCGTATTTCTGCAGGCCTCATCTATCAGGAACTTTTCCATCTCTATTTCTGTAACAAAATATTTTTCCAGCTTTCCTTTTTTAATTTTGTAAAGCGGCGGTTGGGCTATGTAGATATTCCCGTTTTCGATAAGTTTTCTCATCTGCCTGTAGAAGAAAGTAAGAAGAAGGGTCCTGATGTGCGAACCATCCTCGTCGGCGTCGGTCATGATCACTATCTTGTGGTAACGCAGTTTTTCAAGATCAAAATCCTGCTCGCCTACTCCGGTGCCTATTGCGGTAATAATAGTCCTGATCTCTTCGTTGCCGAATATCTTATCAAGACGGGCTTTTTGAACATTTAATATTTTACCGCGAAGGGGAAGTATAGCCTGGAATTGCCTGCTCCTGCCCTGCTTCGCGGAACCGCCTGCGGAATCACCTTCGACTATATATAACTCGCATTTTGCAGCGTCTCTTTCCGAGCAGTCAGCAAGCTTTCCGGGGAGAGACCATCCTTCAAGGGCGCCTTTTCTCCTGGTCAGTTCTCTTGCTTTTCTTGCCGCTTCTCTGGCCTGGGAGGCGATACATGCTTTTTCCAGAATCTTTTTTCCGGCACTCGGATTTTCTTCAAAAAATGCGGAGAGATCTTCATTTACAATGGACTCAACAATTCCTTTTACCTCGGAGTTCCCGAGTTTCATCTTTGTCTGACCTTCAAACTGCGGCTCGGCTATTTTTACGGAGATAACGGCAGTTAAACCTTCCCGCATATCGTCGCCCAGAAGGGATTCGGAATCGGCTTTCAAGAGTCCTTTCTTTTTTGCGTAGTCATTCCCCACTCTGGTAAGTCCTGTTTTCAGTCCTATTAAGTGCGTACCGCCCTCGTGTGTATTAATGTTATTAACATACGTCAGAATATTTTCACTGTATCCGTCGTTCCACTGCAGGGCAATCTCAATAGCAATACCTGTTTTTTCTTTCGAGATGTAGATAGGTTTCGGATGCAGAGGTTCTTTATTTTTATTCATAGTGGTAACAAACTCAACAATACCGCCCGCGAATTCGAACTCATGATCTTTTCCGCTTCTCTCGTCTTTAATTTTTATATTGATCCCGCGGTTTAAAAACGCCAGCTCGCGGAGACGGCTTGATAGAACATCATAAGAGTAAACTTTAGTTTCAAATATTTTATCGTCCGCCATGAAAGTTACTTTGGTACCGCGTTTTCCGGTCTTTCCGACTTTCGCCACATCCTTTACCGGTTTACCGCGTTTGTACTCCTGTCTCCAAACTTCCCCATTTATGTAAACTTCCACTTCCAGCCATTCCGATAACGCGTTCACCACGGAAACCCCGACCCCGTGAAGACCGCCCGAGACCTTATATGAATCCTTATCGAATTTTCCGCCGGCATGAAGCACCGTCATAACGACTTCAAGCGCGCTTTTTTTCTTTTCTTTGTGCATTCCGACCGGAATTCCCCGCCCGTCATCAATTACGGTAACGGAGTTGTCTTTGTGGATGGTAACCGAGATATTCTTGCAATGCCCCGCCAGCGCTTCGTCTATCGAATTATCAACAACTTCATATACAAGGTGATGCAGCCCGTCAACGCTGGTCCCGCCGATGTACATAGCAGGCCGTCTTCTAACCGCTTCAAGACCTTCTAATATGGTTATGTTATCTGCGTTATAATCCCCTGTTCCGGGTTTAACCGCCTTAGCAGGTTTAACCGGTTTCTCTTTTTTCACTTTCTTAGCCACTTATGATTCCTCCTGATTCTTATGATATTATCAGTTAATTTATTAATTTTCCCATATAAAAATACGTATCATTATAGCATAAAAGGAGGTATTTTGTCACTTTCATATCATAGGAACGGGTTGGAAAATGAAAGGAAAATCTCTATTTAGGGTCAATATTGTCGAACATACGGCCGATAATTTCGAATTTATTATTTTTCCATTTATAAACCTTAGTCATGCCTGCATGTCCTAAATCTATTCCATATTTACGCAAATTAAGACCTCCGGCAGAAAGCATTAATTCGGTATTGATTATTTCTTGTACACCATCTTTATCTATATCCATGAAAAACACCCCTGAATGCCACCCGCCCAAACCTAAAACAAATTCCAAACTTTTGTTTTCGTTTATCTTCCAAAGTCCCCCATCCCAGCCAACATGTCCATGCTGAACAAGAAATGCAAAGCATGGAGTCCCTTTTCCAAGACTAATAGTTTTTAATTCTACCCTTTCGTTTTTTGCATCATACAAATAGGTGTTTTCCTCTTTTCCCTCTTCTTCCTCTTCTGCTTTATCTTTAATAGCTTTATTAATATCGGCAATTGTTACATCTGAAGTTATTTCTTTCAATCCCGGACCATTGGTAGGCCAATCAGGAAGATTGATCGTTATTGTATTTTCTTTAACCCACTGCTTTAAAATATTTACCCCTTCCGCTTTTTCTTTTTCTGTAGCTTTAACCGGAAAGTATCCCGAATCTGAATCCATTGTAAGCTCACCATTTTTATCGTATATTTTGTCGTTAAAAGGATTCCCGTTTTTATATGTTGAGATTGATCTTATTTTACCGTCTTTAAAATATGCTTTTACAACATCTAATTCATTCTTTGCATAATTTGCTTCCCGCTTAAGCTGTCCATTCTTATAATATTCCTTATCTGAACCGTCTCTTTTTCCGTCCGAGAAACTACTTTCATACTTAAGTGTTCCATTTTCATAATATGACTTCGAGAAACCATTAGACTCCCCGTTTTTATAATTCCACTCCCCGCTTACTTTTCCATCTTTATAGTATGCTTTAGATAGACCATCTTTCTTGTTATTTTTATAATTCCACTCTATATAGAGTTCCCCTGATTCATAATATTCTTTTACAATACCGTCAGGAATTTTTCCTGTTACTGTTGACTTCCAACTTTCGTCAATTATCTCTTTTGCAATTTCCTGATCGCCGTTGTAATAAGTAACTTCCCTTGTAAAACCTTTTTCATTTTTCTTTGTTGTTTTCTTAACAACTTCCGGAAAAACCGCACTGGAGGTTATACATAGTAATAAACTTGCTATTATTATTTTTTTCATTTTTAAGACAGCCCTCCACCGGTTAACTTGGCTGATATTAATATTGCGGCACGGTCGCTGATTTGAGACATTTGGATTCCCCTTTAAAAAACCCGAACCCATAGAGTTCGGGGCCAGCAAAGCATAACGCCTTACTGGGATGATGTTTAAGTATACCGCGGGAAGATAGACTTGTCAAGATGCCTTTAAACAATATCCTAGGAAGGCGCTGTGAAATGAAGGGGAAACCAAAAAATATCTATCTATCCTGATTCGGTATGTCTTTAAACATTTTTTCAACCCATTCGCGCTGATATTTATCGCCGTTTTTTAAAACTTCTCTGATTTCCGTTTTAAAGTATTTGTAAAATACCGCATCTGGAGACAGGCCACTTCCTGTCTTATCCGGTAACTGGGAGGAATCAGTATCATATATATATTTTTGTTCAGCAGGATTCCACTTATAAACATTTTGCCTTGTTGTTTTAAATACTTGGATTCTAAACGGCCGGTCTTTAAATGTGGATTCATAAAAACCAATCAAAGACGATATTTCAATATCATAAACAACTCGTATTTCTGCATCTGAATATGATATTTTTTCTGTGTACTTATCCGAAATTCGCGAAGTATTATTCTCTTTATCACTTGTAAAATCAAGCACTTTATTCGCTTTACCATTTTTGTATTGATAAAATGTGATAACACTTGTTTGCGTTCCTGTCCCGCCCCAATTACCGGTAATTGAAAAAACCGGGACATTGGTTTTTGACGGGTAAAAAGAAATCTCTGATAATTTATATTTACCATTGCCTACGATATAATCTTTTAGAATATATTTTGTATCTTTTTTTTCGAAAATTGCAAACACTTTTGTCCAACGCATAGGAACCTCTGCCATTTCAAAAACCAAGAGGCTTTTATCTTCCGAATAATGATTTTGGCAATAATTTTGATAATACCAGCTCTTCTCTCCGTCGCTTGAAAAAGTAATATTTCCAAATTTGGTATTTTTTATCCCCAGTTTATCCATAAACACGGATAACTTGAGCAGACTTTTATCTGCAAAAAATAAATTAACATCATCAAAATTCACCTCTTCACCTGCCTTATAGGAAGAAACAAATAAAACCATCAAAAGCAATAGTGAAAATACCCTTTTCATATTAAGCCACCTGTATGCGCTTTTTTGTATGGATGAAATGTTTACAAAAACTTTGCAGACCTTTTGTAATTCTATTTTTATTTGATTTGTCGGCTACAAGCAAATATTTTTCTTTTACCCATTTGACCAGGAGAACGCGCGCCATTCTTGGAGAAATTGACAATAAAGAGGCAACAAATGTATATGGTTATAATATTTACTTAAACCTTGGAATACTCTTTGGGTTTTATACCGTACTTTTCCATGGCTTCTTTTGCCCGATTATTTATCAATGCAATCTTTTCTTTGTCGGACAAGTGTTTTCTCTGCTCATAATGCTTAATTCTTATGTCATGAATTTCTTTCATTGATTTCGGTTCTTTATCAATCATATTCTTTTACCTCCAAAGGAGTTCTAATTTCTATTCCTTTATAGCCTTCCATTAAATTTACTCCAGAGTTATAATCAAAAGATGTGTATGAAGTAAAACAGCGACGTATCCTGTATAATAAGTTTTACGAGAACAAAATTATAAGGAGGAACGTCGCT
>MFGV01000012.1 GCA_001778375.1 Candidatus Firestonebacteria bacterium RIFOXYD2_FULL_39_29 | reverse complement strand
GTATAATTATTAACACGGGTCACAAAAGAATAAAATCCTTGATTTTTCAGTGCAAAAGTTATGGCTTAATTTGCTTGTTGCGGAATCGCTGCCCCCCACCTTTACAAATCGCAAAAATTGAGTTATAATGTACTTATGAATAATGCGATTTATATAAACATAGTGCTCTTCGTAATAATCATTGTACTTATTGCTATAATCCTCAAATACCGGAGAAAAGATAAAGATAAAATAACGGAGACTATAGATTCCGTTATTGATTTTGGCGGAAAGCTGGTTTCTTCTATACCGGAAACGGGGCAAGACCTCATTTCTATGATCAGAAATACAATCTCGGAAGACAAAATACCTCTTACCTCTATTTTTGATATAAGTAAGGGTGTAGTTTCTCAGATGACCCTTCAGGAATTAATGGATCTTATCGTGAGTGTTACCTCGAGGCTTCTTGATACGGAAGTCTGCTCGCTTATGTTGTTGGATCCGGAAAAAAAAGAGCTTAAGATATTTTCTGCAAAAGGGCTTTCAGAAGAGATAACAAAAAAAACCATCCTAAAACTGGGAGAGGGTATTGCAGGGCGTGTTGCAGAGTCAAATGAACCTTTGTTTGTCCCTGATATCAGCAAAGATCCCAGATTTAAAGGCACCGGAAATCCTATTTATAACGGTAAATGTCTAATAAGTGTTCCTCTTACGGTAAAAGATAAAGTTATCGGTGTTATTAATGTTAACAGTAAGACAAAATCCCAGAAGTTCAATGAGGATGATCTTTACTGCCTGATGATTATAGCTACTCAAGCGGCCATTGCTATTGATAATGCAAGGATGTACAGGGAGGTAACGGATAAACTAAAAGCCCTGACGACTCTTTTGGAAATAAGCAAGGAAGTTGCGTCCATGAAAGAGCTTGGTTATGTGCTCCAGCTCATTGTTGATAAAGCCAAAGAGATAATGGATGTAGAGGTTTGCTCTCTCAGGCTTCTTGATGAAGATGGCGATACCTTGAGGATAAGGGCTTCGGTAGGATTGAGCGAGGAGTTTGTAAAAAAAGTTTCTAAAATTAAAGTCGGTCAGGGGATAAACGGTAATGTGGTAAAAGAAGGAAAACCGATTGCAATCTCAAATGTGCTTGAGGATAAAAGATATCTTTCAACGATTGCGGCTCAAAAAGAGGGTATTATAAGCCAGCTTTCAGTACCCATTGCTCTTAAAGAAAAAATTATCGGAACTCTGACAATTTATAAAAATATTGAGCATGTGTTTATGCAGGAAGAGATTAACCTTCTTTCCACCTTCGCGGCTGAGTGCGCGGTGGCAATAGAAAATACCAGGCTTTACGAGAATTTAAATAAAAGTTATTTTGAGACCATTCAAACGCTTGCTCTGACAATAGAAGCCAGAGATCCTTATACAAAGGGTCACTCCGACAGGGTTACCCAGTATGCGCTTGATATTGCAAAAGTTATGGGATTGTCGGAAGCAGAGATCACTACTATTAGATATGCGGGAAAACTGCATGATATAGGTAAAATTGCAATAAAGGATGATATACTTTCCAAACAGGGGCCGCTTACCACTGCGGAAAGAGCTGAGGTAAAACTTCATTCGGATAAAGGAGCTCAAATACTGGGTCCGCTTGAATTTATGAAAGGGATCTCAACTTTCATCAGGGGACATCATGAAAGATTTGACGGCGGCGGGTATCCTGACGGGATAAAACAGGAAGAGATACCTCTTATAGCAAGAATTCTCTCGGTGGCAGATTCCTATGACGCTATGACTTCTGACAGGCCTTATAGAAAAGGCATGGAACAAAATATTGCGGTAGTGGAACTTGAAAAAAATTCCGGTTCTCAATTCGATCCCGATATAGTTAATGCTTTTATAAAGGTTCTTGGTAATAAGTGAGAATCATCACTACCCATACTAATGCTGATTTTGACGCCCTCGCCTCTCTGGTTGCCGCACAAAAACTCTATCCCGATGCCGTCATGGTATTTCCCGGAAACGCAGAGAAGAAGGTTAATGAATATCTCGCCCTTTATAGCAATGAATTTAAAGTCTATAAGGTTAAAGATATCGACCTCAATGAAGTTGACGATCTTATAGTCGTTGATACTAAGGCAAAGAAGCGCATCGGTGAACTGGTTAAAATCCTGAATAATAAAAATCTTAAGGTAACTATCTGGGATCATCACCCTGAAGGGGAAGATGATATTTCCGGAGAGGAGATAATGAAAAACGTCAGGGTCGGTTGCGCTATTACAAAGTTCCTTCTCAAATTCAAAGAAGAAAAAATAGCCATAAGCGAGACTGAGGCGACACTTTATGCCATAGCCCTTTATGAAGAAACGGGTTCCTTCGAATTTTTGACGGTTACTCCTCTTGATTTTCAGATGATGGCGTACCTTATAGAGTGCGGCGCAAAAATTAATATTGCGAGAGATTTTCTTAAAGAAGGTTTTTCGGCCGAACAGGATGCGCTCTTTCGTAAACTTCTTAATTCTATTGAAACCTATGACGTAAAGAGTCTGCCTGTTCGTATTGCGGTTACTGAGATGGACAGGTTTGTAAAGGATATTGCGCTGGTGGTGCATAAGCTTCGTGATATGGGAAATCTGGACTGCATTTTTGTTATTGTAAAGCTGCCCGAGCGTATTCACCTTGTGTGCAGGTCTTCACTTGATGAAATAAATGCAGGTGAAATAATGAAGGAGTTTGGGGGCGGGGGTCATAAAGTAGCTGCTTCCGCAACGCTTAAGGAAGGTACTCTTTTTGATGTAAAAGAAAAGCTTCTTCGAATTCTCCGCGAAAAGACCAGGCCTTTTATGATTGCGTCAGACATCATGAGTAATCCGGTATTAACCATTAAATCTGATGTAACCGTAGAAGAAGCAAGGAAAATAATGCTTCGCTTTAATCACAGTTCGCTTCCTGTCGCAGAGGGTAATATCCTGATGGGTATTGTTTCAATCTCGGATCTTGATAAAGCAATACAACATAAGCTTAATGATGCGGAAGTATCCGGTTATATGTGTACAAATGTTAAAACTGTAGGTCCGGAAACAGCCGTATCAGATATTCAAAAACTTATGATAGACGAAGGTGTCGGGAAGATCCCTGTTATAGACAGCAGTTTAATAATAAAAGGTATTGTGACCAGAACAGATGTTCTTAGAAGCCTTAACAAAGATATTATGAAAGATAAAATTATCCAGATAGAGAAAAAACTGGAAAGCGCTGATCCGCACTTGCATAATGTAAAAGATCTTATGGAGAAAAGACTGGGAGGAAAAGTCTACAGTCTGCTTCAGGAGATAGGAAAACTCGCAGATAAAGAAAAATGTAAGGTTTATGTGGTCGGCGGCTTTGTGAGAGATCTTCTTTTGAACATTGAGAACTTTGACATGGATATTGTTATCGAAGGTGATGGAATAGGTTTTGCTTCTGTTCTGGCAAAGAAATTGAACGCGGATATAAAAAAACATAAAAAATTTGGCACGGCCGTACTTAATTTACCCGGCGGGTTTAAAATAGATGTCGCAACAGCCAGGGTGGAATTTTATGCGTATCCGGCGAGTGCTCCTACCGTTGAATTTTCCAAGATTAAATATGACCTTTACAGGCGCGATTTTACCATTAATGCCATGGCAATTGAATTAAACCGCCAGGATTTTGGCATGCTGGTTGATTTCTTCGGCGCGCAGAAGGACTTACAGGAAAAGCAGATAAAGGTTATGCATAATATGAGTTTTGTGGAAGACCCGACCAGGATCTTTCGGGCAATCCGTTTCGAACAACGGTACGGGTTTAAGATGGAAGAAAGCTCCATGAATTTTTTGGATAATGCTCTTGATCTGGAAATGTTCGACCAGCTTGCCACTTATAAAATGAAAGATGAACTGGTGCTTATTCTAAGCGAGGACCTTCCTTTAAAAGCCATTGACAGGATGAGAGAACTTGATGTGCTGAAATATATTCACCCCGGTATTAAAGTAACTCCCGCGAAAAAACATATTTTCAGGGAGATTACCAATAGTTTTACGGTGGAAGTTCTTTTTCTTGATGATCCTGTTGACAGATGGCTTGTGAATTTTCTTGCGCTTGTAGATGATCTTAATCTGGACCAGATCACCCACATTTGCGAAAAATTTAAGTTATCTTCTAAGGTTATAGCCCAGCTTTCACAGATAAGGACCGGGGAAAAAGAAATACTCCGTATTCTGGAAAAAGTAAAGATGAAGAATAGCGAGGTGTATAATCTGCTTTTTAAAGTCTCTTACGAAGGTCTGTTATTTTACATGTCAAAATCCAAATCCATGCGCGCCAGACAAAGAATTCACCTGTATTTATCTTCCTTATACAAAATAAAGGTAGATGTGACAGGTGAAGATTTAAAAGCCTACGGCATAAAACCCGGTCCTGTTTATAAAGAAATATTCAAAGAGCTCTTAAACCTGAAGCTGGACGGCACGATAAAGACACGGGCGGAAGAACTTGAACTTGTAAAAAAGTACAAGTTCTAAGTTTTTAAGGTTTTTAAAGTTTGTAAGGTGTTATAAGGTTTAGAATCGTTGTAGGATTATTTATTGTGTAGGCGGTTTTGAAAACCACTGGCGTAAGCTTGCGGATTATCTTAGTTTTCTTCCTCTCTGGGGAGACGGGATATGATTTTGCTAGATTTAATACCACCTCTTAAAAAGACTTTATCCCGCTGATATATATCCTATCGGGAAAAGCTTTGCTTACAAACCTTAAAAACCTTACAAACTTTATAAACTGGAACGTGTGTCTGCCAATAGCTGCATTTTCACAAATAACCTTATAGATTAGTATTTTCCATTGTATTTATTGGTAGAACTATGCTTTTGACATAACCGGAAAACTGTGTTAAAATACGTTAATTATTATGCTTTTGTAGAAAGGAGTTTCTCTTGTTTGATGGCGGCTATATTCAGATGAAATTGATACTTTTGCCTGTGATTTTATTGGCTTTAACTACTCATGAATTTGCGCATGCATATGTTGCCTACCTCAGGGGGGACGGGACTGCAAAGGCGATGGGAAGAATGACTCTTAATCCCTGGCCGCATATTGATATTCTTGGTTTAATCTGTTTGATTTTTACATTTTTTGGGTGGGCAAAACCGGTTCCTATTAATCCTGCTAATTTCAAGGATCCAAAAGTAGATGAAATACTTGTTTCTCTTGCGGGAGTTACCGCAAATCTTATTCAAGCGCTTTTCTTCGGCTTAATAATCCGCTTTGTTGATTTAACCGTATTTGGCAGTTATGCTTCCATTGTACATTCAATGCTTGTTATGTCTGTGGCAATAAATTGCGGTCTTGCTATATTTAACCTTATCCCCATTCCGCCTCTTGACGGTTCGCATGTGCTCAAAGAACTGCTGCCTTCCTCTCTGTCAATAAAATATGTTATGTTTTTTGCTAATCGGACGATTGGTTTTATTGTACTTATTTCATTACTTCTTTTACTAAACAGCGGGCTTAGCGTGATTTTAACTATACCGATAACCTTTCTTGTTCGAATATTTTCGGGAGTTACCTTGTTATGACCGGGCAAAAGAAAACCATATTAAGCGGGATGAGGCCTACGGGCAAGCTTCACATCGGGCATTTGCTCGGAGTGCTTAATAACTGGGTTTCTTTGCAGGATGAGTATCACTGTTACTTTGAAGTAGCAGACTGGCATGCGCTGACGAGCGAGTTCGCAAATACTAAAGCAATGTCGGAAAACATAAAAGAAATGGTCACAGACTGGCTGGCGGCTGGGCTTGATCCGGAAAAATCAGTCATGTTTGTTCAATCACAGATAATCGAGCATGCCGAGCTTCATCTGCTGCTTTCCATGATAACGCCTCTTCCGTGGCTGGAAAGATGTCCTACTTATAAAGAGCAGATAAACGAGATTAAGGATAAGGATCTTTCAAATTATGGTTTTCTCGGCTACCCGGTACTACAGGCGGCTGATATTTTGATATATAAGGCAAACGTAGTTCCGATAGGTCAGGATCAGCTGCCCCATCTGGAGCTCACCCGGGAGATTTGCCGCAGGTTTAATAATATCTACGGCAGAGTTTTTCCTGAACCTATGCACTTATTTACCAAAGTACCGAAACTTCTCGGAACTGACGGCAGGAAGATGAGCAAATCGTATAATAATGCTGTTTTTATTTCTGATTCAAAGGAAGAGTACACTAAAAAAATAAAGTCGGCTTTTACGGATCCTCTGAAGATGCGTAAAAATGATCCAGGACATCCGGATGGTTGTCCTATCTTTATGCTGCAGAATATCTACAGCTATGAAGAGACTGTCGGGATCAGGAAGGATTGTGAATCCGGAGCTTTGGGTTGTGTAGACTGCAAAAAGATATTGCTGGATAATCTTTCAAAAGAGATGGAACCGATACAGGAAAAACGGAGTAAGATCATTTCTAAAAAAGGTTATGCCGAAGAAGTCCTCCGCGAAGGCACCAAAAAAGCAGATACTGTTGCAAAAAAGAATATGGCGGAAGTCAGAGAATCGGTATTCGGGAAAAACTATGTTTAATATAGTTTCTAAGACATATGAGGGGCCTTTTGAAGTTCTTTTAATGCTTGTAAAAGATGACGAACTTGATGTTAACCGTGTTTCGGTTTTGGATATAGTTAAAAGTTTTTCGACTAAGAATATCAATGAAGGCAGTGATTTTATTGCAGGCGCGGCTAACCTAATATACATGAAATCCGAAGCCCTGCTTCCCAAAGAAGAAGAGGTGTTGACGGAAGAAGATATAGACTTGCAAAAACTTCTGGAGCAGTACCGGAGGTTTAAGGCTGTTGCGGGTACGCTGGAACAAAGGGAAACGAAACAAAGAGATATCTTCTTCAAAGATGTCGATTACTCCGGAGAGTTTGCGGAAGAACAGGTGGTTGAAGTCACGCTCTATGACCTGATGTCCTGTTTTAAGAGCGTCCTGGCCTACCTTCCCAAAGACGAAATTATGTCTATTTCTAGGGAGGGTATTACGGTTGTCCAGAAGACCAACGAGCTTCTGGAAGAGCTGGAGAACGCGGACCGTATAATGTTCGTGGATTTCCTTAAGAAACAGCCGACTAAAGAACATATGATTGCTGCTTTTCTGGCTATGCTTGAACTTATAAGGCTCGGGCTTATCTCCTGCAAACAGAACGTTATCACGCATGAGATATTTGTTATGAAAAAGAAGCAGATTGTTTTCAACGCGGATGAACTTAGAGACGGGGAAGTCGCAGGTTAAAAAAATATCGAATTTGAAGGCGGGAGATTAAATGGACGGTAATTTCGCAAGATCGATAATAGAGGCGCTTCTTTTTGTCGCAGATGAACCGCTATCGACAAAGGCCATTAAGGCTGTCCTTGATGAATTAAAAGAGGATGAAATAAGAAAGCATATTGCCGATCTGGCGCTGGAGTACGAGACTACCGGCCGGGCTTATGCTGTTACGGAAATAGCCGAAGGCTTTCAGATTGTTACGCGCCCGCAATTTGCGGAGTGGATAAAAAAAATGTATAAGAGCAAGCTGACTCACCGCCTTTCAAAACCGGCGCTTGAGACTCTTGCCATTATTGCATATCGTCAACCTGTTACAAAAATTGAAATTGAGTCAATAAGAGGTGTAAGCGCGGAAGGTGTTATAGATACCCTGCTCGAAAGAGATCTCATTGCCATTAAAGGCCGTAAGGATGTGGTAGGCAGGCCTTTGTTGTACGGGACTACCAAAGAGTATTTACGGTACTTTGGTTTAAAAGACCTGACAGAAATGCCGAAGATAGAAGAACTTATCGGAAAAATGGGGGAAGAATCAGATGTCTGAAGATTATTCCGAGCGAAGAAAACATAGGCGTATAAAGCTTGAATTTGAAGTTAGTTTAACCATAAAAGAGACCGGCAAGGTTTTTAAGGGAACGACAATGAACTTAAGTGCGGGAGGCATGTCTGTTATTCTTGATGAATTTATTCCTCTGGGGAAAAATCTTCTTTTATCTTTTAAAGTTCAAAGTGGTCTTGCTTTTAGCGGTATATCTGCAAAGGTGGTCAGATCCAGCGATATTGATGACAGATTTATATACGGTCTGGAATTTCTCAATATGCCTAAAGAAGGTATGGAGAATATTAACAGCATTGCCGATGTGATATTTTTTATAAAAAAGATAAAGTTGTTTTCCATTATAACGGATGAGGAAGCTCTTTTTTTAAAGAATGTAGGTACGGATGTTGATTACGCTGAAGGGGCCATTATCTTTAACGAAGGTGCCGATGGGGATGCTTTTTACGCAGTGATAAACGGGAAAGTAAGGATTAGTAAAAAATCAAATATTGATGATACCAATGAAGAAGTTCTGGCGCTTATCCGGGAAGGAGAGTTTTTCGGTGAAATGGCGCTCTTTGATGAAGGATTGCGTACTGCTAATGCGGCGGCGCATACAAGCTGTAAACTCTTTACTATTACAGCGGATCAGTTTAATGAACTTATAAAAACAAATCATAAGCTGGCAATTAAAGTTCTTCTTGGCTTTATCCGG
Source organism: Candidatus Firestonebacteria bacterium RIFOXYD2_FULL_39_29 (assembly GCA_001778375.1). Classification (NCBI taxonomy): domain Bacteria; phylum Candidatus Firestoneibacteriota; species Candidatus Firestonebacteria bacterium RIFOXYD2_FULL_39_29. The sequence continues at coordinate 36,464 of MFGV01000012.1, read as the reverse complement.
ACGCTTTCAAAAAGATTAAAATCCATGAATCAGGAGATGGTGGATTTGCTGTTCAGTGAAGCAGCTTTAAATGATATGAAATAGTATTATTAAAAAACTGGGGAAACAACACGGAGGGCAGATCTATGCAGGAGAGAAGAAAATTTAGCAGAATAAATATCAGGGTTTCTGTAGGGGTAATGGTAAGAGATCTTGGAGACAGGGTATTTATAGGAACTCTTACTAATATCGGATCGGAAGGTATTGGATTGCTTATAAATACTTTTCTTCCTCAAGGGACAACATTATTTATTAACTTTGAGCTGCAGGAAGGGCTGAAGATTGACGGTATAGAAGGTCAGGTTATCCGTTCCCGCGAAGCAGAAGACAAGTTTTTTTCTGCCGTCCGCTTTATTACGCTGGATGCTGAGTTAAAGAGAAAACTGGAGATTTACGTGGGTTCGGTTCTGTTTCTGAAAAAAATTAAGCCGTTTAGCACCCTCTCTGATGAAGAGGCCTGGTATATCAGGAAAATAAGCAAAGAGGTTTATTTTAAGGAGGGGCAGAAGGTTTTTGAAGAGGGTACGGAAGGTGATGCGTTTTATATTATGATTAACGGTAAGGTTAAAATAGTTAAGAGAAATCCTCAGGGAAAAGAGGAAACTCTTGCAACGGTTAAAGAAGGGGATTTTTTTGGAGAGATAGCTCTTTTGGATGAAGGCCTAAGATCTGCCGGAGCAGTCGCTTTTGAGAATGCCAGTCTTTTTGTTATTACCAGGGAGGACTTTAAAAAGGTTTTGGATAATAATGATATGCTCTCCCACAAACTTCTTTGGGTTTTTATTCGTACTCTGTCGCACCGCCTCCGGGAGGTAGATAAAGTTATGGCAGATATGTTCTTTACTCCCATAAAAAAGGGCGGCGATCAGGGTGAGGTGAAATAATGAACTTAAAAAAAATCAGGGAAAAAATAGACGGTACGGATAAAAAATTACTTTCCCTGTTAAATATTAGAGCCGGTCTGGCGCTGCAGGTAAAAAAGCATAAATCGGGAGCCGGATATGAGGTTTATGTCCCTGAACGCGAAGCTGCGGTATTTAAGAAAATACTGTCAGGAAATAAAGGACCTTTTCCGGATAATTCTGTAAAAGCGGTTTTTAAGGAGATAGTATCTGCCTCAAGAGCTTTGCAAGCGCCTTTAAAGATTGCCTACTGGGGCCCGGAAGCTACTTTTACCCATCTGGCTGCGATTCGTCATTTTGGCTCTTCCGTAGAGCTTGTAGCAATTAAGAATCTTGCGGATATTTTTGCTGAAGTAGAAAATGGAAGAGCTGATTACGGTGTTATTCCCATTGAAAATTCCACGGAAGGTGTGGTAAATCATACACTTGATATGTTTGTAGATTCAGATCTGAAAATTTGTGCGGAGACCTTGTTGAAGGTTTCTTATAATCTTCTCAGTAAATCTAAAAATCTTTTACAGATTAAGAAGATTTATGCTTTTAATCAGCCTCTGGCGCAATGCCGTAATTGGATTAAGACTAATTTGCCGGAGATAGAAATTGTAGAGGCAAAAAATACAGCCGAGTCTGCCCGTCTTGCGGCTAAAGATAAAAACAGTGCGGCCATAGCAAATTCTTTAGCAGGAGAGCTCTATATCCTAAATTCTCTGGCGGTCCGGATTGAAGATATACCGGATAACTTTACCAGATTTTTAATAATAGGCCGGAAAAATGTGGCAAGAACCGGAAATGACAAAAGCTCTGTGCTTGTTTCTTTGAAAGATAAAGTGGGGGCATTGTATTCCATGCTTTTGCCTTTTAAAAAGTATAAAATCAATCTTACAAGTATTGAGTCGCGTCCTTCAAGAAAGAAAGCGTGGGAATATTTCTTCTTCATTGATATGTCCGGACATGTGGAAGATGCAAATGTAAAGAAAGCGCTGAGTGAGCTCCGGAAGGAATGCCGGTTCTTTAAGGTGCTTGGATCATACCCGGCGGAGAAACAATAAAAGAAAGTACTAATGACTAATGACTATTTAATGAAGGGCGAAATGGAACCTTCGCCGATATAATAGTTTTTAAAAGTATAGGAAAGTATAAAAGAGATTTTACGAGAGCTGATTAGGATTTAGAGCAGACTTTATCAGTGGAATCTTTTTCAATAAATATACGGAAGCTTTATCCGTTACAATAAATAGTCATTAGTCAATAGTACTTAGTAATTACATCTTTCAAAGGAGTTTTTATGATACAAAAAATAGACATACATCTTCATCCGATAGCAGGTGATTCTAAGATGGAAAAGTATCTCCGGATAATGGATAAGCATAATGTTGTCGCCGGTCTTGTTCACGGTTTTCCGGAAGAGGGCTGGGACTGGGGTAAGGATATGCCTAATCCCAATGAAGCTGTTGTTGAAGCCGTAAAAGCCCATCCTCAAAGGTTTTTTGGTACTGTTGCCGTGGATTTTTCGAAAGGGGTTGATAAAGCTCTTGATTTAATAAAGAAGTATGGAGATAAAGGCCTTATAGGCATAAAACTATTTCCGAATGTAGGTTTTGATCCCAATGATGATCAGTATGAACCGATCTGGCAGGAAGTAGAAAAGAGAAAAATGCTTGTATTTTCTCATTGCGGCTGGATCTTGCCAAACAGTAAAAATCCTTCCATGAGATTGGAGTCTGTAGACGGAGCAAGTCCTTTTCATTTTGAAGTGCCTGCCAGAAGGCATGCCGGTATTAATTTTATATTTGCGCACTTTGGCGGGGGCGCGACGTATCTGGAGACGCTTGTTCTTACCTCCAGGCTTAAAAATGCTTTTGCCGATACCTGCCCGGGCTGGGGAAGGTGGGTTTTTGAGAATGATATGCCCGGTTTGAAATCGATGTTCAGGACCCAGTTGATGTACGGGACTGATAACGCCGGAGAACAATATGGTTTGGATGATGATTGGTGGTCCGAAAAACTGACTTCTCTGGGTTTCACTTATGGTGATATCCACTTGTATTTTTACGAGAATGCTAAGAAGATACTAAAAATACAGTAACGAAAATTACCAATGACAAATGACTAGTGACTATTTAAGGTGGGTGATAAAAGCACCGCTGATATTTATTGAAAATAATAAATGTTTTAAAATATTTGGCGGGTATTTTCCCCGCGTTCCTTAAATAGTCGTTAGTCAATAGTACTTAGTCATTATCTTTTAGGAGGGGTTTTTATGAAAAACATACTAGTAATTCACGGGCCGAATCTTAACTTACTCGGTAAGCGGGAGCCGGATGTGTACGGAAAAGTGACTCTCGAATCTATTAATAAAGAACTGAAAGCCCTGGCAAGGAAAAGTAAAGTTGGTATAAAAATATTTCAGACAAATACTGAAGGTGAAATTGTAGATATTATTCAAAAAGAATGTGAATCCTGGGCGGATGCAATGGTCATTAATCCTGCTGCCTACACTCATACAAGTGTGGCTATAAGAGAAGCCATATCTGCCGTAAAGATCTCGGCAGTTGAAGTCCATCTTTCCAATATATTTAAGCGTGAAGAATTCAGGCATAAATCCTATATTTCTCCTGTTTCCGCCGGAGGAATATTTGGTTTTGGAAAAGACAGTTATATTCTTGGATTCCTTGCGGCTGTAAATATATCTAAAACCAAAAGGTAAATAAAGTGGGCAAGCTTCTGCGATGGGCAATTTTTATTCTTTTGTTTTTTGTCCCGCTTTGTTCTCCTGAGTGGTTCCCGTACCTTAATTTGATTTACCCGGTCCTTGTTTTGTTCTTTTATTTTATATTTATCATAGACCGGTTCTTTGTAACAAAGGAAAGTTATACCTCTTCTCCAATGAATTTCCCTGTATTGTTTCTTTCTGCTGCATTTGTTTTTGCCGCTCTTTTTTCAAAGACTGTTCCTTTTAATGTGATGAACATTCAACTTATTTATTTTCTGGCTATCTTTCTTGTTTCTTTAAATATTTTTAGTTCTCCTGTTGACAGAAAAAAAGCAGCTTTTGCCGTACTTGGCGGCGCAGTATTTACGGCTATTTATGCTTTTTATCAGAAATTTACGGGACTTTCTGATATGGCTGTTTACCTTGATAAGAATAAGGACATTGTTTCCAATCCCAGAGTATATGAAGAATTTCTTAAAAATATAGGCGCCGGAAGAGTTTTTTCCACCTTTCTAAATGCGAATGTTTTTGCAGGCTATATTGCAATGGTCTTACCTGTTGCTTTGGGGATTTTTCTTTCCGAAGCAGGTAAAGGAGCCTCTGCAAACAACGGCAAAAGTCTGTTGACAAAAATAGGTGTGGGGTTTATTGTGGTCATTTTAACGGCATCCCTTGCTCTGACCTCTTCTGTCGGAGGAATGCTTGCTGTTTTATTTTCTCTTTTAGTCTTTCTTTTGTCCGTGATCAAAGAAAAGAAAAAGGTGCTTCTGGCAGCAGGTGCTTTATCTGCTGCTTTTTTCGCGGCGGTATTATTTCTTCGGCCTGATATTTTAGATTTTTCAAATATGGATAATTCTGTTCTTAACCGGTTTGGTTATTTCAGTGAAGCTGTTAAAATGTTCATGAAAAACCCGGTTCTGGGGAGCGGAGTAAACACCTACGGGTCTCTGGCCGCAGGCGGGGTTAAATATCCGCACAACTGGTATCTGCAGACTCTTGTCGAGACAGGGGTTTTAGGTTTTGGAGCACTGCTTATTTTTGTTTGCGTCATGGTAAGAGAAAGTATCAGAACTTTAAAAAGAATGGAAGGAAGAAAGAAGCTTGTCTTTGCCGGTTTATTTGCAGGATTTTGCGGCTTCCTCTTCCATAATCTTTTAGATATAGACAGTAACCTCTGGCAGAATTCTTTGACCGCCTTTGCGCTGGCAGGAATTACCGCTGCCGGTTTTAAGTCCGGTACCAAAACAAAAAATAATCCGGTTATTCTTCCTGTAATATCCGGATACTTGAGCCGTAATTATTTCCGTATATTTTCTATAGTTCTGCTGTCGGTTTCCATAATACTTTCTGCAAGCCGTTTTGAAAATGAAGCCCTGATAATATTTGTGTTTTTAAGCGCGTTTCTTTTTCTTTCGTTTGTTTCTTTGAGCAATACGTATATCAGGACAAAATTAGATATTTTTGTAATTGCCCTGCTTTTCACCTGTTTCATTTCCTTAGTGGTTTCAGTAAACAGATTTGTTTCTTTTCGGGCTGTATATTTACTGCTCGGATGCGTGATGGTCTATTATTCCGCGGTTAATAGTATAAGTAAAGCCAAAGATATCGGTTATTTTTCTTTCTTTACGGGGCTGGTATGTTTGTTTGTTTCTGTTGCCGGGATTTCTCAATATATATGGTTCAAAGCGGACAGAGTAGATGCTTTTTTCCCTAATCCGAACTTTCTCGGCGGATTTCTTGCGGCGGGAATCGGGTTCCTTTTATATGATATCCTGAGTAAAAAAGGAACAATTCGAATATTCTATGCAGTAAGCGCGGTACTTTCTTTCATTTGCCTTCTTTTAACAAAGTCCCGGGGCGCTTTATTGGCGTTCGGAATAATTTTAGTATTCTTTCTGTTTGCTCTGATAATATTAAAGAAAAAGAAAATAGTGAAAGAACCGGTTAGATTTTGGACCACAGTCAGCATACTGGTTGTGATTGGGATCTTAATAACTCCCCTTAACCCTGTAGTTAAAAGGGCCGCCAGGGACGGAGTATATGACGATGCAGCGTATTCCAGAGGTAAAATAGCAGTAAGCGCTTTTAAGCTGTTTAAAGACAGGCCTTTTCTTGGTTATGGGCTTAATACCTTTAAAGATATTGCACCCAAATACCGGTTTCCCGAGGGTGGAACTATAGGTAACTACACCAGGGTCGCTCATCATGCGCATAATGAATATCTGCAGACAATGGCAGAGCTCGGAGTTTTGGGGGCGGGTTTAATTTTAGTCTTTCTTTTTGTACTTGTGAACAGGTTTATAACTATTATAAAAAATACAAAGGACAAGGGAAAAATATTTACGGCTTGCGCTGTTTTTACTTCTCTTACAGGTTTATTTGCCCATGCTCTGGTTGATTTTAATTTTCATTGTCTGCCGACCCTGATATTCTTTGTTCTTCTTACGGGTGTGCTCTTTTCCGGATACTTTACATCAAAGAAAGCTCTTGCTGCAGAAAAACCAAATTATTTTAAATTTAAAATATTTGCTGCGCTTCTGGTTTCAATATTTATGCTTCTGGCAGGGATGTCGTATCTTTCCGTATATTTTTACAAGATGGAACCTTCAAATGCCGGGGAATTTGAGAGGAATATGAAGCTGTCAATGTTTTTAAACCCCGTGTTTGCGGACAGTTACGCCGGGCTGGGGAAATTATATGCAGGCGGTTACTTGAATACAAAGGACAAAAAGTTGTTCTTTGAAGCGGAAAAGAATTTTAAACAGGCGGCAAAAAATAATCCGGCAAATCCGGAGTTCAACAGAGAACTTGGGCTGTTTTATTTTTATGCAGGTTACCCGTCTCTGGCTTTGCAGGAGTACGCTGCTGCAATCCAAAAAAGTCCTTTTGATGTGTTTTTTAAGTCCGAAGTTGCAAGGATCTGCTATTTTGAGGGCAGGTATGAACATGCAAAAAAATATGCCGGAGAAGCCGTAAGCCTTGAACCAAATTACGCAGGCGGGCATTGGGCGCTTTACGAAATATATATGAAGCAGAAAAATACTAAGGCAGCCGGCCGGGAGAAAGAAAAAGCGCTGGAAATAAATAAAAAGTACCGGAGCCTTGCAACCATTACCTATGAGAGAAATCTGGTTTTTCTGGGCGGTGAAAGATGAAAGTAACCGCGGTGATAATAAATCATAATGGCGCTGAGTTTCTGGAAAAGTGCGTAAATTCAGTGACGGCGCAAGTGCTAAAAACGTTTGAAATTATAATAATTGACTCTTTTTCTTCGGATGATTCAGCGGAGATACTCGCAAAATACGGCGAATTTAACATTAAAAAGCTAAGTAAAAATATAGGCTTTGCAGCTGCGGCAAATATAGGAATAAGGGAGAGCTCCGGGGATCACGTACTTATTATGAATTCCGATACTTGCTTGAAAAATGATTTTCTGGAAAAACTTTGCGGGACGGCTGAAAAACTTGACGGTACTTACGGAATGTTCTCCGGAAAGCTTCTCAGGATGCAGGATGAGAATTTAGTAGATTCAGCAGGACAGTTCATAAGGCGTACTCTCCGACCGATAGAGAGAAATTACGGCAAGGCTGACAAGGCGTATCCTGCCGGGGATTGTTTTTTCCCCTGCGGCGCTGTAATGCTTTTGAAAAGAGAGATGCTTGAAAGCGTAAAATTTGAAGAAGAGTACTTTGATGAGGATTTCTTCATGTATTTTGAGGATTTTGACATGGGACTACGGGCAAATGCGACGGGGTGGAGATGTTACTACGAGTCTAAAGCGGTTGCAACTCACTTTAGAGGAGGAAGTGACGGGAAGAAGGGCAGCAAGATTTTTCTATTCAGGAAAAAGAGCCTTGAACTTAAACGGCATCTCCTGGCAAACAGATACCTGGTGCTGGCCAAAAATGCACCGGCAGGTTTGATAATTCGAAATCTTCCGTTTATTATTCTATATGAACTATTATTTTGGATTTATCTTATTATATTTGATATAAGAGTAATACCGGGAATGAAGAAATACTTTAAACTTCGCAATCGGATGAGAGAAAAGGGGAAGGTAGTCAGAACAAAAATTATGAAATCGGAGATCAAGAAATGGATTATTTAGATTACTTTATAGTATTTGCCGGTGCTTTTATTCTTTCCATGGGATTTGTCCCGTTAGCCGCTTATTTCGCAAGGAAATACGGGATCATGGATAAACCCGATAATGAGCTTAAAAAGCACGGCAAGGCAATTCCTTATCTTGGCGGTGCTGCAATATTCCTGGCATTCTTTATCACCCTGGTGATAAATCAGCTGGTAGAACATCATAGTCTGCGCGGTTTAGTGGGACTTATTATGGCAGGGAGTTTGATATTTGTTCTGGGAGTTGTAGATGATATCAAAAAACTTTCTGTACCTCTTAAGTTTAGTGTTCAGATCCTTGCCGCCGTAACGCTTATAATCTTCGGAATAAAGGTACAGTTTTTGGAGAACGAATTACTGAATGCCGTGCTGACAATTATATGGGTGGTTGGAGTGACGAATGCTTTTAACCTGCTTGATATAATGGACGGACTTTCTTCCGGAATAGCAGTTATTGCCGCGCTTACCTTTTTTGTGCTCGGGGTGGACGCAGGTAAACTATTTTCTCCGCTTGCATCTCTGGCCCTGGCGGGATCCTGTGTCGGATTTTTATATTATAATTTTCCTCCTGCAAAGATATTCATGGGGGATGCCGGCAGTCTTTTTATCGGCTTTATGCTCGCGGCATTTTCTCTGACAGAAAGTTATACCAATGTGAATAATCTTGCTGTTCTCACTCCGGTAATAATCCTAGGGGTGCCGATATTTGATACACTCTTTGTAATGTTGATGAGGGCCAAACAGGGAAAACCTGTTTATTTCGGAAGCCCGGATCATTTTCCTCTGCGCTTGAAGCGCTCCGGTATGTCAGGTAGAAGGGTACTCACAATAGTCTACTCTGTTGGTTTTATTCTGGCTATAGTTGCGTATGTATCGACAAAGCTTCCTGTTTTCCACGCAGGAATACTTTATACTCTGGTATTTGCCTTCGCTATATTTGCAGGAGTCAAATTGAGCCGGATGAAGTAAGTGTCCTAAGTTAATAAAGTTTGTAAGGTTTTTAAGGTTTGTAAAGTAAAAGATAAAAAAGGTGAAAATGGATAATATTTTTGCTATTTCTTTATTTTTAATTGAAATTTTATTAATAATACTTGTTCAATTTTCAATGCGCTATACCTATGAAATTACCGAAAATACTCTAAATATCAGGTCTCGAATATTGTTTTTTGTCCCTTTGTTAAGAATGAACATTAATCTGGGTGAAATTAGTGAGTTGCGAAAAATTAGTGCATTGAAATTATTTACATTCGGAGAGAGAGATTGGAACTATGTTTATTATTCTAAGGTAAAAAAGTCAGGAATTGAAATAGTGCTTAAAAAGGGCTCTTGGAAGCATCCAAAATATATGTTCATTACACCTGATGATCGTGATGTATTTATGGAAATAGTCAAAACAAAGAACCCCGATATTAATATAAGTTAATCCTTCTTGTGTGTTCTTGACAATAACCATAAAGTATGGTAATATTACCATATAGTATGGTGGAGGGTGTATGTTGAAGCCTATATTTGGGAATGATGTTGTTGAGAAAATTCTATTTTATATGTATTACTGTAAAAAGGCTTATGCAAGCAAGCTTGCAAATGTTTATGACATCAGAATAAATGGAATACAACAGCAATTGACGCGTCTTGAACAGGGCGGAATCCTTGTAAGTGTTTTAGTCGGCAGAACCAGAATGTATGAGTTAAACCCCAGATATCCTTTTGCCAAAGAATTGATTATTTTAATAAAAAAAGCTTCAGAGTTCCTTCCTGAAGGATATGCTGATAAATATTATATGGAAAGAAATAGGCCCCGCCAAAAAGGAAAACCGTTATGAATAATAATTGGGCAACAATGAAAGTAAAAGATGTAGCGGTTGTTGTCCAGGGGACTTTAAGTAAATATGGTATAGATTCGACTCTTGTTGGGGGTGCTTGTGTTGAAATATACTCCAATAATAAATACTCTTCAGGAGATATTGATATAGTTTCTGACTGGCCGCTTGGGGAAATTGAGAATGCTTTAACGGAAATAGGTTTCAAGAGAAAAGATAAAACGAGATTCTTTGAAAAAAAAGATTGTGAATATTTTCTCGATTTTGTTCAACCTCCTCTGGCTATAGGAAATGCTCCGGTAAAACAGCTTTCCATTATTAAGACTCGAAAGGGTATGATAAAACTCCTTACACCATCGGATTGTGTTAAAGATAGACTGGCTGCTTATTTTTACTGGGACGATAAACAATCACTGGAGCAGGCTATTCTTGTGGCAAAAACTAAAACTCTTGACTATAAAAGCATCGAGAAATGGGCAAAAGGGGAATCAAACTTAAAAAAGTATCGAGAGTTTATTTCCAGGGCTAAGAAGATTACAAAAACGCGGAATATATGTGTATTCTTGACAGCCGTACTCGGCTGTCTTTTGTGTGTCTCAAATATAGCAGGAGAGACGGGTTCTAAAGACGGCAAAAAAGCTCCCAACGAGTACTGGCAGAAGCAAATAGAAAAATTTGAAAAGAAATATAAGATCACCGTGGATTACAAAAAGCTTTTTTATAACAGCTCCGGCGTAAATGGTGAAAAAGCTCTTGATTCCCAGCTTGCGGTGTATGTTCCAATGCTCATGTCGGAGTTTTCCATTTATCCCCCTGCACTATTTGAAAGTTCAATGATGAAAAAGATAGTCCTTTGCCGGAATATGAAAAATAATGAAAATCAGAGACTGGGGTACGCTCTTTTTATGAGGGGAAATAATGCTTTTTTTCAGAATGTAGGGGAACTAGATACTTTTAACCATATCCGGCTTACGGTGCATCACGAGTTTTTCCATTCCTTGGATGAACTTAAAGGGGAAGAAGAGGAAGAGTGGGAAAAACTAAATCCAAAAGATTTTAAGTATTTCTGCAGGTTCGGAATAGGCGAGGAATTCCTTGACAAAATTGCGAAAGACCGGCAGAACAAAAAGCCTTTTTCCGGTTTTATAACAAGATACTCCCAGGCAAATGCAAAAGAGGATCGCGCGGAGATATTCTGTCATATGGTGTTTTACCCGGAAGTTATAAAGAAAAAGAGCAAAAACGATCCGGTTATTGCGGCAAAGATTAAATATATAAAAGCCCTGCTGAGCAAAATGTGTAAAGAAATGGATGACGGTTTCTGGGAGATGGCGGAGAAACGACAGGTCTGGAAGATGAGCTCTTATTCCAGGGGAGAGTACTATCAGTACATAGGTGATTATAAAAATGCTTTTAAATATTTTAAAAAAGCTGCTGAAGATGATCCGGAAAAACCTGAAACTGATGAGTTTTATACGGAGGAATGGTACAAAAACTCTTCAGAACTAGCAAAGACCCTCTCGGAGTATGAAGTGGGTCAATATTTGTTTGATGACCGGAACGGTGATAATCAGGAAGCCGTTTCCTGGATCAAGAAATCAGCCGGTAAAGGCTATGTTGATGCCCAGATCTTCCTCGGTCAGATGTATGAGGAAGGGTTGAGTGTTAAAAAAGACATAAATGAAGCAAAAAAATGGTACAGTCTTGCCGAAAAACAAGGAAGTAAAAAAGCCTCCGTTTTATTGAATAATCTGCTGTATGAAAAATAATCTTAGTTGTCGAAAATGCTTGTTTGTAACAGACAGGTGTTTTTTTAAAACGTCAGAATGGCATCGAATATTCAATGTTCTGAGCTAGGAATTAAGAGTCCTAAAGAAAAAGGAGTAAATAGATGACTAAAAATACGCATTTAATGCAGGCAGGGTATCCTGATAGAAGCGTTTCTATGGATGTATTGCCGGGGTTTATTGATCCTCCAAAAGGTTATGGTGAAGTTCCTTTTTACTGGTGGCAGGGGGATAGGCTTACCCGAAAGCGCCTGCTTTGGCAGTTGGATCAACTAAAGAATAAAGGCATATCCAGCCTGCAGATCAATTACAGCCATCTTGATGAAGGCGGTTTTTTCTTTGGCCTTTCCAATCCCAGCAAACCTGCGCTTTTTACAGTGGAATGGTGGAAACTTTTTAAATGGTTTGCTTTTGAAGCTAAAAAGCGTGATATGACAGTGAGCCTTAGTGATTATACGCTCGGGATAGGGCAGGGTTTTTCAATGGATGAAGCAATAGAAAAAAATCCGGAGTTAAACGGTTCCATGCTGAAAAATATTACGAATATTCTCGCCGGGGCAGGCACTCTTAAGATGCCGGAAAATCTTCTTAATCTGACCGTGTATAAAATGAAAGAAGACGGTTCTTTGAACATTAATACCAGAAAAAATATTATGTCTAAGGTTAAAGCCGGCAGTTTGAGTTATGATTTTGGCCGGGAAAAATGGAAAGTAATAGCCGTATATGCAGAGCGGTTAATTCCCTCCTACGACCCTATGCATCCGCAAAGCGGTAAGGCCTATATTAAATATTTTTTCGAGAAATTTGAAAAAGCGTTGCCGGGAAAAAGTTCAAAATATCTTAATTTTTTCTTTTCTGATGAATTAAATTTCAGGGTAATCGGTAATCTTTGGAATAAACGTTTTGCAAAAGAATTTAAAAAACGAAAATCCTATGACCTGATCCCGTATCTGGATGCTTTATATACCGACATCGGGTCTGTCACCCCGAAAATACGGCTCGATTATAATGATGTTATCGTGAAACTTTCTGAAGAAAACTTTTTTAAGCCTGTATATCAGTGGCATCAGGACAGAGGTCTTATTTATGGCTGTGATCACGGCGGACGGGGAAAAGATCCTGAAGAATTCGGTGATTATTTCCGTACGCAGCGCTGGAATCAGGGTCCGGGTTCGGATCAGCCTAATCTGTCAAAAGATATTATCAAAGCAAAAGTTGCATCATCAATTGCCCATTTGTACAACCGGCCGCGTGTGTGGCTTGAAGGCTTTTATGGCAGCGGTTGGGGTACAACTTCTGCCGCCGTTACGGATGCTATTTTTGCCAATTTTGTGGCAGGATATAATCTACTGTCATTTGCCGCTCTTAAATATTCAACACAAGGCGGTTGGTGGGAATGGGCGCCACCCTGCAATCATTTCCGTATGCCTTATTGGGCCCAAATTAGTCCTTTGATGGATTGTATACAGCGTCTGTCGTACTTGCTGTCACAGGGTTATCACAATTGTGACGTTGCAATTATTTATCCCACCGAACCGGTGATTGCCGGACTGGACGGGAAAAAATCCGTGAACGCTGCTTTTGAAGCAGGGGAAAGGTTATACGACAAAGGCATCGACTTCGACTTTATTGATTTTGAATCTCTGGCGTGCGCCGGGGTTAAAGACAAAGAATTGCAGGTTGCAGGCGAAAAATATAAGGTGCTGGTTATTCCTTCGATGAAGGTAATGCGTTATTCTTCGCTTAGAAAAATAGAAGAGTTCAAAAATGCCGGCGGTTTGATAGTAAATATCGGTGATATCCCCGAAGCAACGGAAAAATGCGGCTCGAATGATGCGAAAACATCAGAACTTATTGCCGGTATATTTGCAAAAAGACGGAACATTTTACGTTGCCAGGATGCAAAAATAGTGCCTTCTATTATATCGGGAAAATATCAGGCTAACTTCAAAATACTTTCAGCATTGAAGGAAAGACCTTATGTTGTGCACCGGATAATAGGAAAACGTGATGTGTATGCTCTGTACAATTTCCCTGCAGGAAGCAGATGTTTTTTTAAAGCGAAAGGAGCGGTTACGCTCTGGGATCCATGGAAAGGGGGAATTGCTTCGCTCTCTGATTTTGCCGTGCAGACGAATGAAGGCACGGAATTAACTTTACCGTTATCAAAAAAAGAAATCCAGATCATTGTTTTTGACCCGGAAAACACCGGATGTAAAAATATTATCAGAAAGAAAAAAGTTTTAAAGGAAATTACTCTCGACAATACCTGGGAGTTTGAAATAAAGCCTTCGCTTGATAATCAATGGGGGGACTTTAAGCTTCCTGCCGGGAAAGAATTATTAGGCGCGGAAGTGCGGCAATTGTACTCTTGTGAAGACAAAGAGTATGCTGGTGAGAAAATTGTTTTTGATAAAAACTGGAAAAACGTGACCTGTGCTTACGGACCTCAATTTCAAAAGCTTGGCGCTTTGCCTGTTTTACCTTTTGAAGAAGAGTTGATAAAGATGAAGCCTCAAAACGCGGGAACCGGAGTAAAGATCAACGGTAAGAAATACCTCTGGGAAGAGTATGCTTTTTCCTGGCAGCATGGCGTAGAAGACGATCCCGGTCATCAGGGCTGGCACGGCTTGAAAGGACAAATGTATGATGATTTTATCCGTTTGGGCGCTTTAGGAGAACTGAAACATTCAAAAAAAAGATTTCCGGAACCTTCGGGAAATTACTACATCCTATATACATCGATCATTGCTCCTTTTGCAGGAGTTTTCGATCTCTTGACGGGCAATGAAAAACCAATAGCATTATTTGTAAATAATTCAAAAACAGATGTAAACAGCAGAACAATTATTTTGAGAAAAGGTGCCAATCCGGTATTACTTGTGTATAACAAAGCATGTGAGACCTACTTCCTGGCACGTAAACCGAAGGCGCCGTATCCTAAAAAGCAACCGGTTTCAATGCGTTGGTATAAGGATTATGGCGTGCTGCCTTTTGATTGTTCAATTAAAAAAGATCCGCAAGGGTTATTTGCTTTTGAATCAACCCCGGGACTGCGTTCATTTACTTTCTCGGCTTACGGAAAAGTGACAATCTGGATTGATGGCGTTCAAATACGACCGATAGCCGGACAAAAACAACTTGATGGATTAACGGGGTATATTGTAAATCTTAAAGATTCAAAATTAACGAGTTCGCTAGTTGTATTAAAAATAAAATACCAGCCGGGTTACCGTGGTGCAGGCGCTATTCCTGCGTATTTCAGGCAGCAATGCGGCAAAGGTTCCATAAATTTGGGAGACTGGTCAAAAATTGACGGTTTAAAATCATATTCCGGCGGAGCCTGGTATAGAAAAACCGTTGATATCCTGGCCGCGGATTTAAAAAACAAATTGGAAATTGACCTTGGAGAGTTGGTATCTTCAGTTGAATTGTATGTGAACGGGAAGAGCGTCGGTATTAAGCTTTCACCACCCTGGACATTCGATATTACTCAATTTGCAAAGGAAAGTGAAAATCAAATAGGACTGCTAATTTATAATACTCTGTCCAATAATTATATTGCAATCCCGACCAGATACAGGGGTGAGTTAAAATCAGGATTGATCGGTCCGGTGATAATAAAAATATGCAGGTAATAAAGCGCATTTTAAAGATGTATTTATCTTGCGGAATATTTGAGCAGATAATGATATAATTAAACATGTCCAAATTAAAATTAGGATATAAATATGAAGCTTTGGATAACTGGAAAGCGAAGTGGGTTACGCTTGGCAACGGTTTTTATTTCATAAATCTTTATTACAGGTTTAGAAAGAGCTTCAACCTGCCTGGAAATAATATTAACTCTGCAACAATCAGGATATCTGCGGATACGAGATATAAATTATGGGTTAACGGGGTATATGTTTGCCGCGGTCCTGCCAAGGGTTATCCCTGGGTTCAGCCGTATGATGTTGTAGATATAAAAAAATATCTGAAGCCCGGAAAAAACGTCCTGGCAGTTCTTCATTATTCCTGCGGAGTTTCCACTTCTTCTAACGTTTGGAGAAACAGAGCCGGAATTATTCTTGACGGGGAAGTGACCTTGGAAAACGCCGCACCGGTCAGATTGGATACCAACAGTACCTGGAAAGCAATTTCTGATTCCTCCAGGGTTCCTGAAACCAGCCGGTATGGAATGGCTTTGTTCTTTCAGGAGGTTTTTGATGCAAAAAAAGATGAGAAAGGATGGACAGAAATAGATTTTGACGACAGTAAATGGTTTTGTGCGGTGGAGATGGTTAAACCGGGAGGCTCTCCCTGGTACAATATGGAAGAAAGAGGAACTCCTTTATTAAGTGAAGAAAAAAATAAATTTATTGACGCAGTAAGGTTTTATTCAGGTAAAAATCATGCTGACTGGAAAAATAACAGCCGGCTTAGAGAAATACTATATGAAGAAAAAAGAAATCATATTCCGGCTTCTTCCCCTAATAACCCGATAAAAGTAACGAAAACCATTGACGGTGTTGAATCATTCACAGTAAAACCCTCAGGCAAAGATAAATTCCTGGCGGTATTGCTGGATACAGGCAGAACTTCTGTCGGGTGTCCGAACATCGCTATAGAATCTTTGGCGGGTGGAGAGGTTGTCGATCTTTTTTATACTATGAGGTCTCCTGACGATATAAATTTTATGTTTAAACCGAAAGATTACTGTGAGATTGCGCTTATAGACAGGTATGTTTGCAGGAAAGGGGAGCAGGAGTTTGAACCGTTCCATTTTAAGGGATACCGCTATCTGCTTTTAGTTTTCAGAAATGTGGTCAAGCCTCTTATTATAAAAAAGATCTATCATAACTTTGTGGCTTATCCTGTTGATTTTAAAGGGAAATTTGAGTGCTCGGATAAAGAATTAAATAAAATATGGGATGTCGGAAGATGGACCATGCGCTGCTGTATGCTTGATTCTTACGTGGATTGTCCTGACCGGGAACAGGGGCAATGGATGGGAGATGCTTTAGTCGAAGAAGATGTTAATTTTCATGCATTTGGCGATAAATTCCTTGCTAAAAGGTTAATAAGGCAGGGTGCTCAAAGTCAACTGCCGAATAAGCTCTTATTCGGAGTTTTTCCGACTGAGGCGCATTCCTGTATATTACCCGATTATAATTTTACATGGCTTCTTGCAGCTGAAAGATACTATTTTTATACGGGAGATATTTCCATACTTGAGGAGATTTTTCCGGCCGCAAAATCAAATCTAACCTGGTTTGAAAAATTCGCAGGCGAAAAAAATTTGCTTGGAAATCCCGAAGGGTTATGGCTGTTTTTGGACTGGTCAACAATTGATAAAACAGGGATTACCGCAAGTTTTAATTTATGGTATCTTTTGGGTTTGCAGTGCATGCAGAGAATATGCAAATTACTGAAACAAAACGGAAGTCATTACAGAAAACTCGAGATAAAACTTAAAAAAGCACTGTTAAAAACATTCTACGACAGGAAATCAGGCTGCTGGTACGAATCCTATGATCCTAAAACCGGCAAATTAAGCCAGTTGAGCCAGCATGCAAATGCTTTAGTGGTTTTGGCGGATTTACCTGTGGGTAGCGGCGGTAAAAAGATATTAAAAGATTCTTTTTATAAGGAATCTACCTATAAGAATCCCAGAGCAAGCAGTTATTTTGCCTACTATGTTCTTGAAGCTTTGTTTAAGCTCGGTGAAAGGGAACTGGCTTTAAAAAGAATTAAGGAAGGTTGGGGCAAAATGATAAAAAAAGAAGCTACAACTTTCTGGGAAACATGGGGAGCTTTAGACGGTGCCTGGTCGGTCTGCCATGCGTGGAGCGCTCACCCGGTGGCGCTTCTTTCAAGGAATGTGCTTGGATTAAAGGCAACGGGCGCAAATTGGAAAACATTTGAATTCAAGCCCTGTGAAGATTTAAATATTAAATGGGCAAAAGGTGTTATTCCTACATCATTCGGTGACATAAAAGCGGAATGGAAAAGAGATAAACAGGGAAAACTTTCATACGATGTGGATTATCCGTGTGAATTAAAAGGATATTTTGTGGATTCAAAAGGCAGGCGTAAGAAAATATGAATTATACCGTGTTTTCGGATCCGGAATCTGTTTAATCATTCACTTTCTTTTTAATGAGAATTGTATTTACCTGCTGCTTTTTAGAAAATGAGCATAGATTTAAGCCTCTCTTGTCTGAAATTCCTCAGAATAAATGAAAATGATTGATTTTAAGGGCTTTTTATAATAAAATACTTGTCTGATATAAAGGCGGCGGGTGTAGCTCAGTTGGTTAGAGCGTCAGATTGTGGATCTGGATGCCGCGGGTTCAAATCCCGTCACTCGCCCCATATTATTTGCAAAGCAAATAATAGAGCAATTGAACAATAGATCAATAGAAAATAGACAATATTAACATGCCATTAAATCTTGTAAATTTAAGGAGATGCAGACCTTCAAAGTGATGAGAATATCGATAAAAGTAAAAATGGCTTTGATGGTGTTTTTGATTATATCCGCAGTACTTATTGCGGTAAGTTTTATAATCATAGACCAACTTAAAAAACCTCTTGAAAACGAAATTGAAAAGAAAGCGGCGGCTATTACAAGGAATCTGCTCCGCTCGGGTTCAGAAGCTATACTTACCGGGGATGAACTGCGTCTTTCCGAAGATGTTGAGAATGCGGGTAAAAGCGATCCCGGAGTTATCTATGCGATGGTTGTTGACAACGAAAATAAAATAATAGCGCATTCTAATGCGGAGATTATAAAAGGGACCCGCCTTAATGATACTGCCTCTCTTGGTGCAATGACAGCCGGTAACGAATTTTACAAGCAGGATACCATTGATGCCAAAACCGGTATTGGAGTCCTGGATATTTCCAGGGCGATAATTGTTTCCGGGAAAAAACTTGGTATTGTAAGGCTGGGGTATTCAAAAGACGAAGTGGAAAAAGCAGTCGGCAAAGTAAGCAGGATGATTCTTATAGTCGCAGCTTTTGCAATAGGGATTACGATTTTAGTTTCTTTCTTTGCAATAAGTATGATGGTAAGACCGATAGAACAACTGACCCGGGCTGTTAAATTGTTCGGACAGGGAGGTCCTGACCAGAAGATACTTGTTAAATCTAATGATGAAATACGGGAACTTGCTGACAGTTTTAATGAAACTGTTGAGATTCTTGATAAGACACAGAATAAACTTCGAAGGCGTGTCAGGGATATTTCCACCCTGCTAAACGCGTCAAAAGAGCTTAATTTCAGCCAGGACATGAAGAATATTGTAAGTGTTATTCTTTATACCTGTAAAGAACATATTAATGCCTCAAGCTCGGTTCTTTATCTTTTACTCAGTGAAGAAGAGGCAATACTCAGCTTTAACGTAGCGTCGGGGATAAATGATACCGGGAAGATTTCTTTTGACACCTCTGACCTGTTGTTCAAATATATTTCTGAACACAAAAAAATCCTGCTTATGCCGGAGCTGGAAAAAGCGCTGGGTGAAAGCGATAAGAAAAATCTTGATAATCTCAGAAAATTAAATTGTCAGATTCTTGCTCCGATAATTGCAAAAGAAAAAGTTAATGGTCTGATGATTATCGGGCCCTGCAAATATGAAAGAGAATATCAGGAAGAAGATTGGGAGTTTTTGTCGGCGCTTATAGGTATGGCAAACGTGGCAATTGAGAACTCTTATTTGCATACACTTTCTATTACTGACGGGCTTACAAAGTCTTATTTACGAAGATATTTCCTTTTCCGTCTGGAAGAAGAAGTTAAAAGGGTGCAGCGTTATGGCGGCGTAATATCTGTTCTAATGATAGATCTGGACTTTTTTAAGAAAGTCAATGATACCTATGGTCATCAGGCGGGAGATAAAGTACTTAAAGAATTTGTTCAGGTTGTTAAAGGAATAAGCCGTTCTACAGATCTTATTGCTAGGTATGGCGGCGAAGAATTTGCTATAATAGCTACTGAAACATCAAGAGAAGGCGCCAGAGTCTACGCTGAAAGAATAAGAGCCGCCGTTGAAAAGCGCGATTTTGATATCGGGGACAGTAAAATAAAGATTACTTCAAGTATAGGCGTTGCAAGCTACCCCGTGGATGCAAAAAAGCTGAATGAACTTATTGCGAAAGCGGACGAGATGCTTTACAAAGCAAAAGAAGGCGGCAGAAACAGAGTATGCCTGCCGGAATCGACAGAAACAGAAATAAAGAGTAGTTAACTGCTGCGGAAGTGGTGGAATTGGCAGACACGCTAGATTCAGGTTCTAGTTCCTTCACGGGATTGGGGGTTCAAGTCCCCCCTTCCGCATTAAATTTGCCAAAGCAAATTTAATATACCCACAGGGTATGACGCGATTGGGAATATTATATTCACTTCGTAAGCGCGTTATGAGCAATTGAGCAATTGAAAATAGACAATAGATAAAGATGCTCAATTGCGTTCTATTCTCGATTTTCTATTTTCGAAAAGTCTTTATGAGGTATATAACGGTTCTTCGTCAAAAAGCACGACGGAGTAAAAGTATACATTAAGTACTGACGGTATCGATTGCGGTCAAATCTCAAATTTCGATTTTCGAAAGATTTCCAAGAACACCTCCAAAGATCCTTTATACCTCTTGTATATCCTCCTTTAGTTCTATTATAATAGTCTTATGATGATAACAAAAGAAACATTCCTCAAATATCTTGCAAGCGGAAGAAAAGGTCCGGCGCCCTTCAGGGAGATAATGAAGCAATTTAATATTTCCAAAAAGGACAAAAAGCGTCTGGACAGGTTTCTTTCCGAACTAATAGCTGACGGTACGATTGTACGGGTGGCGCATGATAAATTTGGATTAGCGGAAGCCATGGACCTTAAAGTCGGAGTACTCTCCGGACACAGGAACGGTTTCGGGTTTGTTATTATTCCCGATGCTGAACAGGATATTTTTATACCTCCGCCTATGATGAACGGAGCAATGCATAATGATAAAGTGGTTGTTCGTGTCACGGGAAGTAAAGACGGGGGGAAAAAGAAAGAAGGGGAGATAATCAGGGTACTTGAGAGGGCAAACAATGAAATAGTCGGGGTTTATGAGGAGAGCAAGCACTTTGGTTTTGTTGTTCCTGATGATAAAAAGGTCTGGCATAATATCTATATTCACAAAAATGATTCAAAGGGAGCAAAGGGCGGGCAAAAGGTAGTTGTAAAGGTGACGGAATGGCCGGATAAAGGACAGAACCCGGAAGGGAGGATTACCGAGATCCTTGGATTCAAATTGGACCCTGAAGTTGATTTCAAAGCAATAATAAGGCAGTATAATATAAGAACTGAATTTACTCCTGAGGTAATAGCAGAAGCAAAGGCTTCTGCGCAGCCCATTCCGGAAGAAGAAATCTGGAAGAGGAAAGATTTTAGAGATGATATTGTTTTTACAATAGACGGTGAAGATGCAAAAGATTTCGATGATGCCGTTTCACTTACAGAAAAAAACGGAGAGTATCATCTGGGCGTGCATATTGCAGATGTCAGTTATTATGTTAAACCGGGTTCAGCGCTTGACAGCGAGGGGTATGAGAGGGGAAACAGTATTTATTTCCCGAATCATGTTATCCCTATGCTCCCTGAAGCCTTGTCCAATGAAATGTGTTCGCTTAAACCGGATGTAGACCGCCTTACTATGTCTGCTGTAATGAAACTGGATGCGAAGGGCGAGCTGAAAGGATACGAACTGGTAAAGAGTATCATCAGGTCGAAACGAAGGATGACTTATACGAAGGTTTCAAAAATAGTAGAGGATAAAGATAAAGAGCTGAGAGCGGAATATTCTGACATTGCTTCCACTCTTGACAACATGCTTAAGCTCGCAAAAATCCTGAACAAAAAAAGATTTAACGACGGTTCAATAGATTTTGACCTTCCTGAGACTAAAATTATTCTGGATAGCCATGACGCGCCGCTCCGGGTCGAAAAAATTATCCGTAACTGGGCTCACCGGCTTATTGAAGAGTTCATGCTGCTTACCAATGAAGTGGTTGCCACGCATATCTTCCGCCAGGGGCTTGCTTCAATATACAGGGTGCATGATATTCCTGACTATGATGATTTGATTGAATTTGAACGGTTTGTAAATTCCTTAAAGTATCCCTTAAAGTTGAAAGAAGATGTCGATCCAAAACTTATCCAGGCTCTCTTAAAGAGAGTAAAGGGTACACCGGAAGAAGAAGTTATAAATAATCTGGCGCTCCGGTCTATGAAACTTGCTGTTTATTCCACGGAAGCAAGAGGACATTTTGCTCTGGCAAAGAAGTATTACAGTCACTTTACCTCGCCGATAAGAAGATATCCTGACCTTGCGGTCCACCGCGTGCTTAAAGTACTTCTGGAAAAGGATAATAGAAACAAATATCCTCAAAGTGAACTCATAAAGACTGCGAAACATTGTTCGGATACGGAACGGGTTGCTGAGGAAGTTGAAGAAGAGATAGTAAAACTGAAAAAAATCCAGCTTATTAAAAACCATGTCGGTAGAGTGCTTGACGGGGTTGTTACCGGCGTACAAAGCTACGGTATCTTCGTGGAACTTTCAGTGCTTTATATTGAAGGACTGGTACATGTTTCCAGTATGGCCGATGATTATTATACTTTTGATGAAAAACAGTATGCAATGTTTGGCCGAAATAACAAAAAGAGATACCGGCTGGGAGATAAAGTAAAAGTCAAAGTTGAACGCGTTGATGTTGATAAACGGCAGGTAGATTTTGTGTTAGCGAAGTAAAACAAAGTTTTCTCCGGGTTTTTCTTTGAGAACTCCGTCTATTTGCCGGCTTCAAACCTGTCAGAATAGTCGGATAATGATAAGGCCAGTGTAACGCCGGATTGCTGTAATGAAACGATCCGCACTTTAACAGTTACAGTCCCGATCTGCTTTCTAAAATCAACATTTTTGCTTAGCGTTCCTTTGATTTCGTAAACTGTAATAGTGCACTCGTCCCTGGAATGATTTATAGTATTAAGTCCGATGTAGCCATAGGAAAGATTTCTGCATTTTATAGAAACCTGTTTTCCTGACTTTAAATTGATAATATATTCTTTCCCGTCTGCAGCTGTGCCCGTTGATTTTCCGGAGTTTGTTTCGGAAGGGTTTATTATAGTCAGTGCGTCATCCGGGTTGGTAATGGGAGCTATTGATAAAATAGCGCTTGAACCCTTAACGCTTATGAGCCTGACTTCAAGGGTCCATTTATTTTTTACTATTTTTCGGAGATCCATACCTTTAGATACCGTTCCCGGACTCTTATATATTGATACCATGCATGATTGGTTTGCTTCGTCAACTCCCAGCAGCCGGATTTCTCCGGCAGGTATAATTGCTGATTTTACGGTGACATATTTTCCGATCTCCAGGTTGAAAATCAGGTGATTCTTGGTCTCGCTTGTTTTAGTTGTTACGGTTTCTGTTGCTGTACCTTTTTTTTCGAAAGCTGTCAGAGGGTTTTGGTGTTTAACAAAGTATAGATAAGCTGAATATATCAGGGCCCCTAGAATGACTAGAAATATCAATTTTTTCATAAAAGCTCCTTTACTTTAAAAGAAGTATTTAGTACAATAACTGTAATTTGTTATATGTTATCATAAAAAAATAATTTTTAAAAGGTTAAAGGTTGAAAAATAATAGTTTTAACATAGCTGTTTTTTTTGCGGCAATCAAAGACTACATTTTGATAGCAGCGGTTGCTGCGGTGATTATTACAGGGTCATATTTCGTTATCTTCTCAAAATCCACTTCAGAAAAGGCTGAGTCAAGCGGGGAAAGTACTTCGGAGGACAGTTCCGGCTCCGCTTCTTTGGAAACCCCGGTTAGAAATACAAATGAGGATAGAAAGATATATTATCCTGAAAATAAAAATCAATTTGGCAGTAATAAATTTAATCCGGACAGCAAAGTTGAGAGAAAAGATATTAAAACCCAATCTGTTGAAAAAGGGACTTTTGAAAAAACTGAAGTTAAATCCGGCGTGCCTGAGGGCAGTGCTGCTGATATAACGGGTACTAAGGGTAGTTATTCTGTGTCCGAAACAGGAAGTATCTCCGGCCGGGCATTACTGGAAGAATCCTATTACCATGAGGGCTCAACGGTAATCATCCGGCAGGATAAAGTAGAAATAGCGGTTAAGACCAATGAAAAAGGTGAGTTTAGTTTTATGATGGTACCGGTAGGGAGTTACAAGCTGCTTGCTAAAGCAGAAGAGTATTATCCTGTGGCGAAAGAAGGGGTGAAAGTAGAAAAAAATAAAAATCAAAAGCTTGGCGATATTATACTTAAGCCTGACTTTGATACAGCTTATCCCAGAATTACAAGGAGTAAACCGGAAAGAGGAGCTCTTGATGTGCAGATCCCGAATACTTTCGGTATAAGCGAACTTGAGGCAGGTAATACAAATATGTTTATGGCTTTCGATTTCTCAAAACCTATGGATAAAGATAGTGTTGAAAAAGCTGTGATAATTACTCCGGTTGTCAGGTTCTCGGTTTCCTGGGTCGGCTCCCGGCGTCTTATTGTCAAATGCGATACCCTGGCAGAAGAAAATCCGATAAAACCGAATACGCAATATAAAGTGAGTTTTAAAGAAGGCGCCGTTGCTATAGACGGCAAAAAACTTGTAAAAGCGGAACCATTTACTTTTACTACCGGCGGAATGAAGTTTATTGGG
This sequence comes from Candidatus Firestonebacteria bacterium RIFOXYD2_FULL_39_29, assembly GCA_001778375.1. Classification (NCBI taxonomy): domain Bacteria; phylum Candidatus Firestoneibacteriota; species Candidatus Firestonebacteria bacterium RIFOXYD2_FULL_39_29. Next base: position 12,364 of record MFGV01000012.1, on the reverse strand, counting down.
TCGGTTCCGGCTGACTCAAAACTCCATTCGCCTTCAAATAGATCTCTGGAATTTTATTTTAATTTCCCTGTGGATAAAAATAGCGTTACTCCTTCAAATATCATAGTATATCCCGGTTTAAAGGGCCGGCTGCTGTTAAAGGATAATAAGGAGAATCAGATAAGCTTTACTGCAGAGAAATTCCTGCCCTCAGATACTGCTTTTACGGTTACTCTGAAAAAAGATCTAAAGGGAGGGACAGGCGGAACTCTTGGCGCGGATGTAATTGTAAATTTTACTACTGAACCGTTAAAAGTTATGACTACCTGGCCCAAGGATGAAGAGAAAAATATTTTAACCAGCGGATTTCCTTATGTTTTTTTTAACAGTAATGTGAAGAAAGAAACGGTGGAAAAAGCAATTTCATTGAAGCCTGATATTACGGCGGAGCTGGTATGGAAAATAGATGATACTAATATTGAATATTGCATAATGAAGCATAAACCGTATTTTAATGTAAGTACAGAATATACTATTAATATAGCCGACAGTGTTGTGGATTTGTACGATAAAAAACTAAAAGAGCCGTATAAATTCAAATTTAAGACCGAATCCTGCAGGGTTTCCTATATGCAGCCCGGGGAAGGCAGTATGAATGTAGATCCAAAGAGCGGAATTAAAATTATTTTTAATACGGTAATGAATCATGAGGAAACAGAAAAATTTGTCAGTATCGAACCAAAAACAGAAGTTGTTTTCCTTTGGAGTTCCCCCGACAATTATGATATATTAAACATAGAAGCAAAAAACGGTTGGGAACCCCATTCCAGTTATATTTTCAGAGTGGCAAAAGTAGCGCAGGGGAAAAACGGGGAAAGTTTGATAAAAGATTTTAAAGGCGTTATATATATTAAGTAAGTATGGAAGATAAGTACAAAGTGAAAAATTAGAAATACGAAATTCGAAACAAATTCGAAAAGGAAAAAGAAACAACAAAGAAGATGGTTTATTGTCGGTTTTGTTTCGAGTTTTCCGCCTTTGGCGAGATCTCGCTTTCAGCGGACGAGTTTAATGCTTCGAATTTAGCTTGTATCAGTAGAATCTTACTGTACGGATTAGCTGTCGGTTTAACAAAAAACGGTATTGGAGTAAAACCATGTATTTTCAAGAGATTATATTTAATTTGAATAAATTCTGGTCCGATTACGGCTGTGTTATAGTCCAGCCTTATGATATGGAAAAAGGGGCGGGAACCTCTAATCCGGCTACTTTTTTTAATGTACTCGGGGAAAAGCCCGTTAAGGTTTCTTATGTGGAGCCCTCAAGGCGTCCTACTGACGGAAGATACGGGGAAAATCCGAACCGCCTTCAATGTTTTCAGCAGTATCAGGTCATAATAAAACCCTCGCCCAAAGATATTCAGGATATCTATCTTGCCAGCTTGAAAGAACTTGGTATAAGTAAGGATGAACATGATATCCGTTTCCTTGAAGATGACTGGGAATCTCCGACTCTCGGCGCCTGGGGACTCGGGTGGGAAGTGCGTCTGGACGGTTTAGAAATAACCCAGTTTACTTATTTCCAGCAGATGGGAAGTATTGATCTAAAACCAATTTCTTCTGAGATCACCTACGGGTTGGAACGTATTGCTATGTTCATCCAGAAGAAAAAATCCATATTTGATATAGAGTGGAACAAAGGTGTGACGTACGGCGAAGTGGCTCACAGGTCGGAAGTAGAATTCTCTAATTATAATTTTAAGCTGGCTGATACCGGAATGCTGGCGCAGCTGTTTGATATGTACGAAAAAGAGGCAAAAGCGCTTCTAAAACTGGGTTACGCTTTACCCGCGTATGACTATGTATTAAAATGTTCTCATACTTTTAACTTGCTGGATGCCCGGGGCGCCATAAGCGTTACGGAAAGAGTGCATTATATTGGACGGGTAAGAAATATCGCAAGGAAATGCGCTTTAGGGTATCTGAAGAAAACCGGAGAAACTGATGAGTAAAGATCTATTACTGGAAATAGGCACGGAAGAGATACCTGCAAGCTATATTGCTTCCGCTATGCAGCAGCTCGGGCATAATATTGTCAAGCTTTTCTCGGAAAATAAGATAAAGATAGAGGGCGGTGTTACCGGCTATTCTACGCCGAGACGTTTTGCACTTCTGGTTACCGGTGTTTCTGAAATACAGGAGGATATCTCTCTTGAACTTATGGGACCGCCAAAAAAAGCGGCTTTTGATTCGGAGGGAAAACCTACGCAGGCGGGGTTAGGCTTTGCTAAAACAAATGGAATGGATGTAAAGGACCTTATAATAAAATCCACGCCAAAAGGCGAATATCTCTGCGCTCAAAAACTTATCAAAGGTAAGGAAGTTAAGTCCGTACTTTCCGAACTTATGAAGAAACTTGTTTTATCTCTTAATTGGCCTAAATCAATGCGCTGGCATGATGAAGTCCGCTTTCCTAGACCAATACGTTCAATGCTCTGTCTTTTCGGGAAAGATACGGTAGAATTTACCGTCTCAGATGTTACATCATCCAATAAAACTTACGGTCATAGAATATTGAGCCCGGAAAGCGCGGTAGTTATGGAACCTTCTAAATATCTGTCAGTACTGCGTGAAAAAGCGGTAATCGCGAATTTTGAAGAAAGAAAGAATGAGATTATAAAGCAGGTGGAAGCTCTTGCCGTAAAAGCGGGCGGAGTTGCCAATATTTCACCGGTAATACTGGAAGAAAATGTAAATACTGTTGAGTATCCGACTGCAATGCTCGGGAGATTTGATGAAAAGTACCTTGCCTTGCCGGAAGAACTATTGATCCAGGTTATCGAGCAAACACAAAAGTATTTTTCTGTCAGGGGCTCAAAGAAAGAAAAGATCCTCCCGTTCTTTATTGCCGTGAAAAACGGGAAAGATACCGCGGTTCCTGTTATTATTGACGGTAATGCAAGGGTTTTAAAGGCGAGATTTGAAGATGCAGAGTTTTTCTTCAACGAAGACAGAAAAACTACACTGGAAAGCAAGCTGCCTAAATTAAAAACAGTCTCTTTTCAGGATAAGCTGGGTACTATGTTTGACAAGACAGAAAGACTTGCCAAACTTGCCAATGAAGCAAAGCAGCTCCTTAAATTGTCCGAGTATGATGATATTAAAAAAGCTTGTGAACTTTCAAAAATAGATCTTAACACAGGTATGGTCAGAGAGTTTACAGAGCTTCAGGGTGTGATGGGCAGGGAGTACGCGCTTGCTGACGGGGTAAAAAAAGAAGTGGCCATGGCTATTTCAGAACACTACCTCCCTCGGTTTCTCGGAGATGGCCTTCCTAAGACCGAAACCGGTATGGCACTTGCCATTCTTGATAAAATAGACACTATCGTCGGGTGCTTTTCAATCGGCGTTATTCCCTCCGGCTCGCAGGATCCGTACGGACTTAGAAGAAATGCTCTTGGCGTTGTAAGTATTATATTGAATAAAAAGATAGAGGTGCACCTTGAAGAGTTGATCAACGCTTCCCTGGATACTTACGCGGACAAGATCAATGTACAGAAAGGAAAAGTTCTTAATGAAATAATGGAGTTTGTGAAAGGAAGAATGGAAAACCTCCTTCTTGATAAAGGAATCCGTTATGATGTGGTAAATGCCGTTCTGGCCTCTGATTTTGATAATGTAACTCTGACTTTTAAAAAAGCAGCCGAGCTGAACAATCTTTCGAAAGAGCCGGATTTTAATAAAGCAATAACGACCTTCTCCAGAGTAATAAATATTATTTCCAAGAAGGGGGGTGAGCACGGGACTTTGACGGATGCGCCTAACCCGCACCTTTTTAAAGAGCAAGAGGAAAAGGATCTTCATGGTAAAATAGAAAAAAGGAAACTTGATTTTATTAAAATGATAGAAAATAGCGATTATGTATCCGCGTTCAAGGTCTTAAAAGAACTCATGCCCTATATTGATGCCTTCTTTGAAAAAGTAATGGTAATGGATAAAGATAATGCCGTTAAAAATAACAGGATAACTCTGCTGACGCACCTCAATTTCATGTTCAAGAAGATGGGGGATTTTAGTAAGATAGTGCAGTAAAAATATAGTTCATAAAGTTTGTAATGTTTATAAGGTTCATAAGGTCTAAAATCTTGAGGGATGATTGATTAAGGTTGTTTGAATAATTTTACTCGCGTTCCACGTTACTCACATTATAATAATAAAAAAGGCGGGAGATTATCCCGCCTTTTACTTTTATAGACGTTACAGACATTTATAGACTTTTATGGACGTTTTTTATTTGTTCTTTACCTCATAAACAAAGAGATCGTTTTCGTGTCTCAGGTACAGCCTTCCTCCGGTGACTACGGGGTGGTTCCAGAAAGGGTCACTGCCTTCGCTTTCGAGTTTGAAGTTCCCTGTCTCTTTATAGCCTTTTGTGGAGGCTTCGATAAGAGCTACCTGGCCTTTTTCGCTGTAGCAGTAGAGCATACCGTCTGCGTAGGTTACAGAGCCTTTACCGACACCGTTTGCCTTCCATAACTCTTTGCCGGTTTTAATGTCTATACAATGCCAGCCCCGGTATTTATCCCCGGCGCCGTAAATATAACCGTCCAGCATCACAACACCGCCGTGATGGTTGTCTATGTTTTTTCCGGACCAGGCTTCCTCAACTGAATCTCCTGAATCGCTGATTTTTAGCGCTTTGTCCTCAGTGCCATAACCGCTTGTGATATAGACAAAACCGTCTTTGTAAACCGGAGTTGTTGCGTGCACATCATAGGGAGTGGAGTAAGGGAATTTCCAGATGAGTTTGCCGTTTTTAGGGTCTATTCCGACAGCGTATTTTGCGCTCATCGTCAAAAGTACGTTTTTACCTTTATGAGTTACTATTATTCCCGAACAATAAGAGGCATTATCTTTAATACTTTCGGTAGCCCAAACTTGTTTTCCTGTTTTTTTGTTAAGCGCGACACAAAGTACTTTAGAACCTCCCGGCATGCATATTAAGTTGTCGCCGTCTATTGTGACTGATTCGGCAAAACCCCAGTTACCTGAGGAACCTCCCACTTCTTCATCTTTAAAGTTAAAACTCCATTCTTCTTTTCCTGTCTTTGCATCAAAAGCCCCGAGCCGTCCGCCGCCGCTTATCTGATAAATCATTCCGTCACTGTAAACGGGAGTACTTCTTGTTCCGGGGTAAGCCCCTGTCCAGGCCTTTCCATTTTCGACCTGCCATAACATTTTGCCGTTCATCTCAAAAGCTGTAATAAAAGTCTTACTTTTTGAGTCACCTGCCGTATAAATTAGGTTATCTACAACCATAACGGTAGCATATCCCTTTCCGCACTTGTCAAATTTCCAGAGAAGTTTTGGGCCTTCCGGCGGCCAGATTTTTAGCAGACCTTTGTCAGCTGATATGTTATCGTGATTTGTGCCGTTGAACGCCGGCCAAAAAGCCGTTTCCGCCCCGCAAACCGAAAAGAGCAGTACAGTTGAAAATAGCGCTGTAGTCAAAATACTTTTTACCATTTAAAGCCTCCCTTTGAAACCCGAAAAAGCTGAAAGAATGAAACAGAAATATTTAATTTTTGCTTCTTTTTTTGTTCTTTTTCGAATTTGTTTCGAATTTCGAGTTTAGAGTTTTATGCTTTTCCTATTTCCCTTTTACATCATAAGTATAAAGCATATTCGCATGTCTGATATAAAGTTTTCCGTCACAGATAACAGGGTGCGCCCAAAAGGTGTCTTTACTTGCTTTCGGGAGTTCAAAAGAGCTGATCTCTTTGTATGCTTTGGGCGTTGCCTCGATAAGTACCAGTTTTCCGCTCTCATTAAGCAGGTAAAGCATTTTATCCGCGTAAAGAATTGAACCTTTGCCTTCTCTAACTTTCCAGGAGGTTTTCCCGTTTTCAAAATTTATACAGGACCATACGTTGGCTCCGGCCCCGTAAATATAACCGTCAATTAAGACCACTCCTCCGTGATGGTTTTCCATAGCATGAGTTGACCAGACTTCTTTTACGGAAGTACCGTCTTTAGAAAGCTTCAGGAGTTTGGAATCCTTGCCGTAATTGCTGGTAATGAAAATAGAACCGTTTTTATAAAGCGGAGTGGTAGCATGGACATCGCATCCGGTTTCGTAGAAAAATTTCCAGATTAGTTTTCCCGTATCAGCATTTATTCCGAGAGCGTATTTTGCGCTCATGGTGAGGAGCTGTCTTACTGCTCCTACTTTTACTATAGTCGGCGTACAGTAGGAAGGAGTGTCTTCCAGTCCGGTTGTGGCCCATTTCTTTTTTCCGGTTTTTTTGTCTAAAGCGAGGACAATAGCTTCCTTCCCGCCCGGCATGCAGAGAATATTATTTCCGTCTATAAGAAGGGATTCCGCAAGTCCCCAGCTGCCGATGGTGCCCCCGCACTCTTTAACAAGATCCAAAGACCATACAGGTTTTCCTGTTTTAGCATTTAGCGCCGCCAGCATTCCTGCTCCGCTAAGATGGTAAGTCATACCATCATCATAGGTAGGAGTCCCTCTTGTTCCGGGATAATCCGCTTTCCAGGCTTTACCTGTGGCTTGCTTCCAGAGAAGTTTTCCTTCCATATCAAGCGCCATTACCGTGTTTTCCCCTGAAATATCCCCCGCAGTAAATATCATCCCGTCGGAAATCGTAACGGAAGCATAACCTTTCCCGCAGTCCTCAAATTTCCAGAGCAGTTCCAATCCGCCATTTGGCCAGCTTTTAAGCAGTCCCGTTTCCGGGCAGATACTCTTTTGATTTACCCCCTGGAATGTCGGCCAGGACGGTGTTTCAGCATAAGAAAGGGCATTGAAAAACACTGATATTAGCAAAACCAAAGTGAATCTTATCATATGAAGCCTCCTATTTTAGTAGAGCAGGACAATAATACCACTATTTTGACTGTAATTTCAATAATACTCAAAAGTGTGACAGTCACGGTGTGACTGTCACACGGGGACAGACGAACTTCTGAAATGTACCAAAAGGGAAGGTATTATTGTATAATGATATACAATGGGTATTTGGAGGTAATAAATTATGTTGATAAAAAAGAGTGGCTTGCAGGTTAAAGGAATATGTAAAAATTACAAAAATGCGGCGGGGGAGTTGAAGGTACTTAAGAAAATTTCATTTGATGCTCTGCCGGAAGAGACTCTTGCAGTTACCGGACCTTCGGGGTCGGGGAAGAGCACGCTTTTAAGTATAATCGGACGAATCGAGGATCCTGATAGTGGTGAGATCATTCTTGACGGTGTAAATGTTTTGAATTTGAAAGGGGCCGAGTTATACGCTTATCGTAATAGATCTGTAGGTTTCATCTTTCAGGAGCATTTTCTTTTGCCGCAGTGCACCGCGCTTGAAAATGTTTTACTGCCGGCTATACCGGAGGGAAAGGGAAGGGAGCTTAAAGCACGAGGGGTTGAACTTCTTTCTAAGCTTGGTTTAAAAGATAAAGCGGGTTCATTTCCTTCCGGGCTTTCCGGAGGGGAAAAGCAAAGGGTGGCAATTGCCAGAGCTATGCTAAATTCTCCGAAACTTCTGCTCTGTGATGAGCCTACCGGTAATCTGGATGCGGCCAACGGAAAAAAAGTAGTTGATATATTTTTAAAATTGGCTAAGATGGAAAAGGTTATTGTGGTAATGGTGACCCATAATCAAGAACTTGCGGAAAAATTTGAAAGCATTTACCATCTGGATAACGGTTTGTTGAGAAAGGTTAAAAATTGAGTATTCTTAAAGTTGCATTTCAAAGCCTGAGATATTATTGGAAGACAGCCCTGGTAATTTCTCTCGGGACAGCTGTTGCTATTGCAGCGCTTACGGGTTCTCTTTTGGTTGGCAAGTCCGTTAAAAACAATTTAAGAGATATTGCTATAGGGCGTCTTGGTAATGTAGAAGCTGTTGTCCGATCAAACGGGTATTTTACAAAAGATCTGGCGTATTCGCTCAGAAAAGACCCAGGAAATGAAACTATTACCCAGCCTGCCTTAATACTTTCCGCTTCCGTAACTGAACCGGTAAACGGTGCGGTAATACCTGAAATTAACCTTATCGGCATTACGGGCAACGGGTTTAAATACGGAATAGGCTCGGAAGTTAATCCCCTATCAGGGAGGGAGGTTTATCTTAGTGAAGTATTGCAGAGGGAACTCAAGGTTAAATCAGGCGATTTCCTCGTCGTAAAGACAAGAAAAACCGGGCCGGCGCCTGTGGAGACTCTTTTCGGACAAAAGGAACTTTCCGATAATATCCAGTCTTTTTCTGTGAAAGTGCTTGGAACGGTACAGTATCCCAGGGCTGATATTTTTAATTTAAAAAATGAAACTATTAAACCCCGGAATATCTACATCTCTTTGGAGTTTCTTCAGAGAGAGCTGAAAAAAAATGATTTAATAAATACCGTATTGCTTCTCAAATCCGGTTATGCGTTATACTGGGAAGAACGGCTGAAAGAAGCTGTGACGTTCTCTGATCTGGGTATAAAACTAAGCATTACGGGGAAAAACATTCTTCTTGAAAGTGACAACCTTATACTAACCTCCGGAGCGCTTGAAGCGGTGCGTCAGACTGCATCTCAAGTAAAAGCAGATTTCTCTCCGGTCTCCTTCTATATACTAAATAATGTTAATGGAACCTCTCCTTATTCTGTGGTGGGAGGTTTAACAGGTATTGGTAATGATGAAATAGTTTTGAGTGACTGGATGGCTGAAGATACCGGCTCAAAGAAAGGTGATACTTTAAAGGCAGAGTATTTTGAGATCACCTCCGGCGGAGAGTATATTACAAAGTATAAAGTATCCACTGTTAAAGAGATCTTAAAAACGGAAGAAATGGCAAAACTTGTTAGGGCTCCTTTTTTAGAAGGAGTCAGCGACTCCCGGAATATCGCTGATTGGAAATCCCCGTTTCCTGTTGATATGAACAAGATCCGCAATAAAGATGAACTTTACTGGGATAAATATAAAACCGCTCCCAAGGCTCTGGTTTCACTCGAAATGGCACGATCCTTCTGGCCGCCGCAGTATTCCGGGGTGACTTCCAGTAAAGTAACTTTTACTAAAGAGAGGGATATTGAAGTTTTTAAAAGAAACTTCCTGAAGAATTATAATTATACGGATGCAGGTATCAGAGTTATATCCTTGAAAGAAGAGGCTTTGAAAGCCGCGGAAGGCTCTACCGATTACTCAATGCTTTTTGTCTCCCTAAGTTTTATAATTGTCCTTTCAGCCTTAGGTCTGACTGCATTCTTGTTCCGGCTCTTCCTGGAGAAAAGGGGCGCTGAAGCCGGAATCCTACTGGCTTCGGGATTTGCTCCAAAGACCCTTTTTGCTGTCTATATAATAGAAGGAATCCTTATTGTCCTGTTAGGATGCGCGTTTTCACTGCCCCTTAGTGTATATTATGCAGGTTTTGTATTGAGTTTTCTTAAGCCATTACTCGGAGAGAGTTATAGCTTTAAACTTTACCTTGAAAGAAGCGATATCATATCAGGAATAGTCTTGGGTTCTGCGTTATCCCTGTTTTCTATTCTGTGGGGAGTTGTATTGTTTAAAAAGGCAAATATCAAAGCATTGCTGGCAAAAAAAGTAATTAAGTCTAAAAGAATTGTCTCCGGGACGGAAGTAAATAGTTATATTACCCTTGCTTTAAGGTCGATACTGTATTCAGGAAAGAGAAGTTTCCTTACTGCCGGTCTTTTTGCCGCCGCCGCTTTTATTATAATTATCACGGCTGTTAACAGGCCTCAAACTTTTAATTTTAAAACACTGGATAAGAGTTCCGGAGCCGGCGGGTATAATTTACTTGCCAGATCTTCTGTATCAATGTTTGGAGATCTTAACACTCCGGAGGGAAGAAAAAAGAACGGCTTTTCCTCTTTTAACTCTCCAATTTGGAATGATGCAGCGTTTGTAGGCTGCCGTCAGAGCAGAGAAGGGGATGATATCAGCTGTCTGAATATAAATCAACCGGGGCAACCCGGAGTGCTGGGCCTTCCGGAAAAAATATTAAATGAACAAGGATTTATCTTTTCCTCTTATGGAAAGATAAAACCCGGAGAAACTCCCTGGGCAGGACTAAAGGGGCGGGATAATAATGGCGCCTTTCCTGTCTATGCCGATGCGAACAGTCTTGAATGGATATTGCATAAAAAAATAGGTGATGAACTTCTTGTTGATGGTGAAAATAAAGTAAAAGTGAACGGCGCATTGTCCGGAAGTATATTCGCCGGAGTTCTTTTGGTGTCGGAAGAGAATTTTATTAAAATGTACGGCAGTACCGGCGGGTGTAATTATTTTTTAATAAGGACAGGCGAAGGAAAGGAAGACGAGGTTCTTTCAGAGCTTCAGAAAGAGCTGGGCGGGGCCGGTTATACCGTCATGAAAACCTCCGAACTTCTGTCTGCCTTTGCGAATGTTCAAAATACATATCTTTTCACTTTTCAAATTCTGGGCGGTCTCGGATTTCTTCTCGGCACTTTCGGTATAATTGCGGTACTTCTTCAGAATGTATATGAAAGAAAGCAGGAATTTTCTTTGCAATTTGCCGTTGGTTTTAAAAAGAGCCGCCTTGTAAGGCAGGTTATATTTGAAAACGGCATATTACTGATAACCGGTCTCGGAGTAGGTTTTATTGCTTCTCTTGTGATATCTCTTCCATATATAATAAAGATGCATAATCGTTTAGATTTTACATTACCGGTTACAACTCTCCTCGGAATGCTTCTTTTAGGCCTGATTTCCTGTTCAATTGCAGCATATTTTTCAATCAGAGGCAGCTTGCTGGAAGCATTAAAAAGTGAGTGAGATAGATGCGCGGATGCTCGGGAAAAACCTCTAGTTCTAGAATCATTTCATATATCGCACATCTGTTTTCACTGTGCCTCCGCGCCTCCGAACATCTGAGCTTCCATTTTTAGGCTTGTATTTGGATGCCGATATAGCTAAAATATAGTATGAAATTTGAAAAAATAGTCAGTGTAATATTTATGTCTGCTGTTATCTGCATTTTTGCGGGATTTTTTGGGCTTATGTTTAATATCGTTAATCCAAACAGTCTCTCTCTTCTTCCAAAGAAAGAGCTGAAAAAAATTGAAACCGTAAAGCCCATACCACATGAAACAAAAAAGCAGGGACAGATTGCTTCTGAAAGAACTCTTCCAGCGAAAAAACCGGAAAACAAGAATACCGCTCCGGTGCAACAAGCCCAGCATCCTGTCGCCGAGGTGAAAGAAATAAAAAAATCTGCTACTCCTGAAGTTAAACCTCCTGCAGTTGAAGAGAAAAAGGTCGTAACGCAGGAAGCTGCTGTTGTTGATGATAAAAAAATTGATTTGGAAAAAGCCAAAAAATATTTTGATTCAGGTAAGGCAGTATTTGTAGATGCCCGGCCGGAATATGTATATATTGAGCGGCATATTAAAGGTGCCGTATCTCTCTCGGCCAGCAGGTTTAACGTTCAATATGACGTTATAAAGGATAAGCTAAATAAAGATGATTTTTATGTTATATATTGCAGCAGTCTTACCTGTCATCTAAGCGATATGGTGGCGGCTAATCTTAAAGAACGCGGATTTAATAATGTTAAAGTATTCGCTGCCGGTTGGGATGAATGGAATAATGCGGGTTATCCTATTGAAGGTATGAAAGTAAAAAAAGGCGAGGTTACCGGTGAGTAAAAACATTTTCTCAAATGAAAAATTATTACTGGCTCTAAGAATTATTATGGGCGGTATTTTTATATTGGCAAGTGTTGACAAGATCATGAATCCTTCGATGTTCTCAATGATACTGAGAGAATATAAATTAATACCCGGTATTTTTATACCGTTGGTTGCGGTAACTCTGCCGTGGGTGGAGTTCTTTACGGGAATATTCATGATAGCCAATATCTTTGCTCAGTCTTGTGCTTTAATCATGATAGGGTTGAATATCGGATATATAATAGGTATCGTACTTAATCTGATATGGGGACTGGTCCATGAATGCGGTTGTTTTACAATATTTGGGCTAAATGAGCCTATAGGCGGGTTTTCTATTGCACGTGATGCAGTTTTTATACTTCTTTGCCTGCCCCTGTTGATCTATGGAACAAATGAGATTAAACTGAAAAAACAAAAAGAACGGCAGATACTACCATCGTAAAAAAAATAACTAATTAAGTACTAAGCACTAAATTCGACAACAATTACTAAGATTAAATAACTAATAACTAAAAAAGAAGATTATTACTTAAATACAATGATTTTGTTTAAAGCTTAAGATTTGCGTATTGTTTAGTGCTTAGAATTTAGTAATTCAGACTGTGTCGCAATTATTTCTAGAAACACCGTTCTTTGACAACTGGAACCAAGAAGCGGTTTTTTAACCG
>MFGV01000011.1 GCA_001778375.1 Candidatus Firestonebacteria bacterium RIFOXYD2_FULL_39_29 | reverse complement strand
ATTATTAACACGGGTCACAAAAGAATAAAATCCTTGATTTTTCAGTGCAAAAGTTATGGCTTAATTTGCTTGTTGCGGAATCGCTGTGTACACGAAGAATTGATTGACAAACACGTTGGCATCATAGTATTATATGTTTGCTTGTTTCTTGAAAAAATCAAACGGAGGATTGGTGAGTGTTTAAAAATATAGCCGTAGTTTTACTAAGTGTCATTATTGTTTCTCTTTTGCATTGTGGGGAAAAGCAGACAATCGAAACTGATCAGGAAAAGATTAGGGAATATCTGAAAACCGTGAACGAATACAATATGAAAGATATTAAAACATTTTCTGCCACATTAAGTCAGTCAAACAGGGGTGATAGTCCGGTAGATTCAAAATATTATGAAAAAAGAATATATGATGGGAGTATATTAACGAGAATTGAAACCGTCATTTTGAATAAAAAAAGCATAACAATACAAAACCCTAGCGGAATGTATATTATTAATGATGGACAAGTTTATAAGTATGTGTCACCAATTAAGATGAAAAAAGAGATATCATCGAAAGTGTTTAAGGAAATTGATAAACCTAATCCGGTAAATAATGTTAAGCCAGAGAATGATAAGACTATGCTTTCCATGGATGAATCTGAATACGATGGTGTTTCATGCTTTAATGTTACAATCAATAATGGAGCGTCGAAAGAGGACCTGAAAAAACAGGCAGATAATTTACGAAAATATATTCCAAAAGATCGTATGGAAAAAATGAAGCATATTAACATTGAAGATATGCTTCCTATTGCAACTGAATTATGTATTGGAAAAGCAGATAAATTTATATATAAAACAACTACATATAATGGAAAAGGCAAATGTATGTCAAAAAAGTATTATTCTTCAGTTAAAATAAATTGTGAATTAAGTAATGAATTATTTGAAATACCTGGAGATATGAAGATAGTGGAAATTGAAAATATTATTGATATGTATAAAAATATTAAAAAAGGAGATGGAAAATGAGAAAATGTATATTTGGTATAGTATTTGTGTTCAGCTTGCTGTTTGTGTCATCCGTGTCGTTGTTTTCTTATACGCAAGGTGAGTGTGATAGAGCAGCAGAATCTGCAGAAATTGATGCTGCACAAGTGGTTCTTGATGAAGCGGCATGTTTTGTTTGCCTTTCTGAAGTAGGGGGAACTGCATTACCTGTTTACGGTGGGGTTATCTATTTGATTTTAGTTAAAATTATACCTGGATATGCGCAATCATATGTTTTGTGTTCTAATTATACTGCGGATTGGACAACGTCATATTTTTCTCATGCTAGTGCGATGTGGATATGTAATCATGTAAATGGCGAAAGTGGACCTACTCCAGACGAATAAAATAATAATATATTATCAGCACTGCGTACTTAAAAGGATGCAGTGCTGATAAATTGTTGGCTCATAATCATGAAAGTTGTTGTATTTAGCTGAAGAGTTTCTATGATATCTTACAAGGTGTTATTAAAATTTCGATAATTATTGAGAAATTGATAACAACGTCTTTATAACATTCTCGGGGTTTTCAATTACGATATTTATTAATTTTGTTTATTATTCAAGGCAGAATATTTTGCGAGGTAGTTATTTTATATAATCAAAGATTAAAGCTTGATTTTGAAACGCCCAATTTTTGCGGGGCGTTTTTTATTATCGTGGTCTTTGTTTTAATAGGTGTTACGTTTTATTTGTTTAATAAAAAACCGCATAAAATTGGTTCTAAGATGTTATTTTTATCTGTTCTATTGTCTGGAATATTTACAGAATATCTGCTCGTATTGACATACTCAAGAGGCGCATTTATTGCTTTCGTACTTACGGCAATGATGTTTATTTATGCAGTTAAAGATAAAAAAGAAAGACTTGTTATATTGTTCTTTCTTGCCATATTCTTTATTTTCCTAGCAATTGTCCCTTTTGGTATGTCTAGAGCCGGCTCAATATTTAGTGATGATGACTCAATAGGGAATAGGTTGATACTCTGGAAAAGTGCAATTGGAATAACTTATGATAACTGGCTATTGGGTACGGGTTTTAGTAAATTCGGTGATACCTTCATTGCTTGGTACCAGCCTTTGAATATGCTTCAAGAATATACTACTCCTGTAAATAATTGTTTAACAATATCTGCAGGAGGAGGAATATTTCTGTTTTTCTTGTTTATGTTTTTAAGTTGCATATCTACTATTGGGCTTATAATTGAAAACAAAATAAAACGCAATCCTATTGTTTATTCATTTGCTTTTGCTCAAATAGGGTATTTTATCTGTGGATTTTCGAGTACTTTATTTGCTTCTCCCTGCCTGAATATCGTAATTGTCATTCTCACAACATTAAGCCTCGGATATATTGGAAGAATCTGGATAAAAGAAAGAGCAAATTTAGAAAGAGTATTTAAAACATTAAAGTATCCTATGATTGTTTCACTTATGAGTTGTATTATTCTGTTAATGATCGGTTTTTGGCTCAAGGAATATTCGAGTACAAAGTATTTTATATATAAGAACATAGGGGTTAATAAAATTAATGTTTATCGGATTGCTCCTACAAAAAGTAAAGTAAAAGCAGTTATTATTTATTCGTATGACAATAAGAATAATATTATTACAAGAGAGGCCCGAAGTACGATCAGGTTTCTGGCGGAAAAAGGTTATGTTGTTGTGACACCACAATTTACAGATATTGATATTAGGGCTCCTAAAGAATTGGAAGAAACGATTGAGTTTGTAGAAAGAAAAAAAGAGATGAATTGTTTGCCTGTCATTTTAGTTGGACAATCGGAAGGTGGGCAATATTCAATAATAGCTGCAGCTAGCCACGAGGGTACTAGAATAAAGGCTGTTGCTTCTATTGGAGCTCCGGCAAAATGGCCATTCATTGAGCTTTCAACAAAAGAGTATATTAGTAAAATAAAACAACCAATATTGTTGCTTCATGGAGGTAATGATAAAAAATATGAATTAGAAAACTTAAATATTTTAGTTAAAGCAGCAAAAATGGGTATTTCTAAATCAATTATATATAAAGACGCGGATACTTATCTGAGACCTAAAAGAAAAGAAGCGTTAGAAGAGATTGATAAGTTTATAACAAAGGTAATAGAGTGAAAAATAATAGAAATACTATGTTTAAAGGCACTCTGATTGCGTTAAATATTGTTTTATGCAGTATTGCTGTCGGCTTTCTCTTTAACGCTATAAATCCTTTCGGGTTGGAGATAAAAAAATCTACCATTACTCAAAAAATAATTATATATAAGGACGGAAAAATTATTGATGCTGAAAAGAATATCGTCAATCATGATTATACCAATGAATTGGAGTATCTTGATTTGCGGATGGCAAAATTGTATTACGACGAAGAGAGAGCTGTTTTTATCGACGCAAGAACCTCTGATATATATTCTTATGGGCATATAAGAGGGGCGATATCTCTTCCTGTCGGCAGTTTTGAAGAACAATATAAGCGTTCAAAAGTGAAAATAGATAAAGGTTTTGCTTTGATTGTTTATTGCAGCAGCTCATTTTGTCCATTGAGTGAAAGAGTGGCAATTCTTTTGAAACTTAAAGGTCATAAAAATATTAAGGTTTACAGCGGTGGATGGGGTGAGTGGTCGGAAGCAAGGTATCCGACGGAGAAGGGAACAAATGAGAAAAAATAAAATATTTGAAAAATATCTAAATAAAAAGGCTTTGTTTGTTTTAAGGTTGATAATAGGGGGATTGTTTATCCTTTCAAGTTTTAATAAGTTGTACGACCCGGAGCATTTTCAAGCTATTATAATGATGTATAAAATACTTCCTGATGTATTGGTTTCTATTTTTGCT
This sequence comes from Candidatus Firestonebacteria bacterium RIFOXYD2_FULL_39_29, assembly GCA_001778375.1. Classification (NCBI taxonomy): domain Bacteria; phylum Candidatus Firestoneibacteriota; species Candidatus Firestonebacteria bacterium RIFOXYD2_FULL_39_29. The sequence goes on along the minus strand of MFGV01000011.1, from coordinate 42,284 downwards.
ATAGTTCTTCCCTGGGTGGAATTTGTCTGTGGAATATTGATAGTTCTGAATTGTTATGCAAAAAGTAGTGCCTTGATATTGTCTGCGATTTTAATTGCTTTCATAGGAGCTATCTTATTGAATCTTGCAAGAGGACTTATTCATGATTGTGGATGTTTTGATGTCTTTGGATTTAAAGAGGATATAAGCGTGATTGTTATTTTTAGAGATCTTGTGTTATTGGGGTTAACCGTATTGATTTATTTGAAAACTGGGAATAGTGGGTTTAAGTATTCAAAAAAACTGGGTTGACATGGCAAAAGACAAAAAAAAGTTGTAGTTGCTCGATAAATCGAGCGGCCTGATGCCTGCCCGCCAGTTTTTGGAGGGAATCAGGCAACTACGAATATTATTAAAGACGCTGGATCCCGTATCTGAGTATGGGATGACAGAAAAAAAGGGGAGATATTGTGAAAAAGACAGCGGTTCTGTTGTTTATGAGTATATTATCATTATTTTGTGATGATGAATTTACAGTGAAACGGGGGGAATATACTTTTACAACAGAGTTTGAAAATAATACTACAGTTACTGTCTTTTATGCTGTTCCTATGAAATTTAACAGGATTATGTCTAGCGCAAGTAATATCGTGTTTTGCGCTCCTTTTGTCGGAGAGAGAAAGTTTTTCGTCAGGGAGTTTAATAATTACTTTGTGAAGAATATGGGCTGTACTGTCTTTACTTTTGAGTATAAATACAAAAAGGAAGAACCGGAAAATAGGACAAAATGGTATTATTATAAGGAATCCGGCTGGCATGACCTTATGTTTAAAGTTCAGGATAAATTAATAGCAGATTATGGCCTTGATAGGAAAAAACTAATTATAGTCGGTGAATCCGGTGGTGCGAGCATGGCTCAGCAAATGGGAATATACTATCCTGATAAGGTTGATGCGGTCGCTGTAGTTGGCGGTGCTAATTATGATAAACCAACGGTCAAGACTGATGTAGCATGGTTGATGATAAATACCTGGGGGGATGATACAAAAAAAGCAAATGATAAGTTCATGGAAGATTCAACTGCTCTTAATATGCAAGTGTTGAGGCCGGTAACTCCCCCGATATATGCCAATATGGGAGCTCAGGATTTTCATCATGGCGCAAGCAAAATGGCGGAAGAATATCTGTTTGAATTTGTAAAGGGAATAATTGATTTAAGAAAGAATAACAATAAGCTGCCTTCGGCTGAAAAATGGCCTGTGAAGTATTCTTTTGAAGGCAAAATACTTAATTTTCCTTCAGAGGGGTTCAGGAAAAAATGGGAAGAACTTCCTCATGATTTTATAAAGAAAACATTTTACCCTTCAGCAAAAGATGATGTAATGGAATATCCGGTTAAGAAGAATGGAAATATTATATTGTTTTTGCATGATAAGAAGTTTACTTCAACAAATCTAATGGATAATATATATTACCTTCAAGAACTTGGGTATAATGTTGTCACCATAGACATCAGCATGGATGATTATGTAATATGTAAAGAAAGGATAATTAAAGCCCTGGATTATTCGAGAAATAAGGCGAAACAAGAGAATAAGAAGCTTTATGCTGTGGGGTTTGGTGAGTCAGGTCTTACTTTATTGAATGAAACCGCAAAAATAAAAGAAAATGGAGTAAAAAAGCTTTTTGTTTTTAATCCTGTTAGGAACTACTATTCCGAAAAGACCGTTAATTTTCCTGCGGATTGCGAATGCAAGGTCTATTATACTCAAGATTATTGGGATGATAAGCCGGTGACGGGCAAAGCCTGGTGCAACGAGGAGGTCCTTCCATTATATGATGATTTTGGCAGGAAGTGGTTTAAACTTCTTGATGCAATGTTTATAGAAAAGGTAGAAGACGAGAGAATAGAAGTGAAAAAGGAAATGAAAGAAAAGAAAGTAGACGAGAAAAAAGAGGAAATAGTTATCGGCGATAAGGATCGAATCCTTTCAACGAGTCAGGTGGATGAGATTGACCGTAATCTTACAACTATCGAAAGGTTTCTCATGAAAAAAGAAACCGAGATTGCCAAAAAAATGTTTGAAAAGCTGACAGCAAAATACTCTGACGGAAATATTGCATATGTTAATGCCGGTACTTACAAATGGATCATAAAGAAGATGGAGGATATTAAATAAAAGCAATGTGTAATCAATTGTATGATAGCCGCATGACTTTTGTATGCATCCGTCTGGTGGACGGCAAAACAAACTAACAGGTTGCTGAAAAACTCATTTTTCTGTCATTCTCGACTCGCCTGCCCGCCATTCTTTTTGGAGGGATTAGGGATCCAACGTCTTTGTCTCCTTTTTTTAGTATGAATAAATGAAAAAAAGACACTGGATTCCGTATCAAGCACGGAATGGTAATATGTAAAAGACCTCCTTCCGAAGAAGGTACATAAGGCTCTTTAAGAGCAGACCTTTTTTGTGATATTAATATATCACGAAGACGGGCTTAGTATCAGAGATACTATCCCACACAAAAACTTCGAAAGGAGGCCACATGAATTATATAGCAATTGATGCGCATTCGTCAACATGTACAATGTGTGTTCTGGACAACAAGGGCTGCGAAAAGGATAGCTCTCAAATAGAAACAAACGGAAGGCTAATTAAAAACTATCTGAGGAGTTTTACCGGAAAAAAGATAGTAACCTTCGAAGAATCTGAGATAAGCAGTTGGCTCTTTGACATAATAAGGCCGGAAGCAGAAGAAGTATTGGTCTGCAATCCAGTCGCTAACAAAGATTATACAAAGAAAAAAACTGATAAATTGGATGCCAGAAAGCTAGCAAGATTTTTAAGAGGCGGCTTTCTGACTCCTGTATATCATGATGGATCTAAGAGGGAAAAATTTAAGATATTAATCTCAGGTTATATGGCATTGGTTGAAGATGCTGTAAGAATGAAAAATCGGTATAAATCTATATTTAGAAGATCCGGAAAAAAACAAACAGGAAAAAAGCTTTACAACGATGAAAGCTTGATAGAAGACATAGCGGATCCCGGACATAAGTTTGTGGGAAGCAATATATATAAATTGCTGAGAGAAATGGAAACAATGAGAGGTTCTTATGTGAAAGAAATTAAAGAACAATCTAAAGAATTTGAAGAAGTCGATTATATTAAATCAATACCCGGTATTGGTGATATCCAAACCGCAAAGATAGTTGCATACGTAATTGATCCGAAGCGTTTTGCAAACAAGCACAAATATTACAGTTACTGCGGGTTGGTTCGTCACAAGCGAACTAGTGATGGCGTTAGTTATGGCAGCAGTAAAATATGGGGTAACAGTATACTTAAGTGCGTTTACAAAATGGCGGCACAGTCGGCAGTTAATAGCAATAACGCTTTTAAGCAATATTTTGATCATCTCACTAAGAACGGCTATAATGATAAAAATGCTTACAATGATATATCCAGAAAGATAGCAGCGATAAGCCTTGCAGTGTGGAAAAACAAAAAATACTTCAATGAAGAAGAAATATTAAAGTTAATCAGATAGGCTTGTGATTTTTTTGCCAAAAAATGCTTGATTGAGGGCAAGATCCTTTTTGTCATTGACCCTAGAGGTCCAACGGAATGGTTGATCTGCCCTTGGTTTAAATCATAGATTACAATGCTCTTAGAGAGCACCGATAGATGACTGAAGACCAAGAGAAATTAAAGTAATTAAAGCATAAAAAAGGCAAAAAAAGAACTCTGCTGATTAGCTACGGAAGGAGTTTTGGCAAACACATTTATTTTGCCTTAGTGGTATATTTGTGTCTTGACAAACTTTTACATAGATGACAAAATAATACTTTCAGTTTCTTTTTCCAATACTACTTGATAATATTTGGTTTTTATCGTTTTATATCAAAATCATGGGAAAACACCACGATAAAACCATTTGACAAAAGCATATAAAGCTTTTATAATCGTTTAGCTTATGAAATATTTAAAAAAAGATGACTTAACCGGCAGGCAGTATGTTTTTGCCTGTTTTTTTATTACTGCAATTATATTGATTGTTTATGGCAGGTGGATTAATAACTATTTTTCGGGTGATGATTTTTTTGGAATTACCTCTGTTATAAAAATGAGAATGAATTTTCTTTCCTGTGTCGAAAGGTATTCCTGGCTTATGTCGTCCCTGTCCTCTTATATTGATATGCTTATTTTTGGGATTAATCCGGCCGGATATAATATCACAAACATAATTCTGCATGTTTTAAATGTATTAATGCTGGGGCTGGTGGTTCTTCTTGTTTCAAATAATAAAGTATTATCCCTCCTGGTCATGTTCTTTTATGGCTTGAGCGCTCAAGGGATTGAAGCTATTGCCTGGATTTCCGGCAGGGGACATTCAACTCTAATGCTTTTTATACTTCTAACCATTGCCGGTTTTATATATTACAGGAAAACGAAAAAGATTATTATTTATTATATTTCTATATTTTTCGCTTTACTTGCCCATCTTGCTTTATTTAATGCAGTTATAATACCGGTGCTATTAATGCTTTATGTTTTATTGTTTAACAATAAACCGTTTTCAAAGAAGAACTATTTAAGTAATATAAAAATACTGCTTCCTTATTTTATGATAACAGCTGCTTATATTATTATTTATTTATTTGTGAAAAATACGCAATCAATCTCATCTTATTATAAGTTTGATATGTCCATCCCGGTTCAGCTTGGTAAAAATATCTTTGATTATATTGATTTTATGTATTTGAATTACCGTATCTTTGATTATAATTCCAATTCCGTGATAGTTGTAAGTATTATTGTTTTGATTGCGTATTTTTCCTGCCTATTATTAATAAAAGACAAAATGATACGTTTTGGACTCTTTTGGATGCTTATAACATTAATTCCTTATCTTCCTGTGCCTACCGTGAAATATTTTCAATATTCGCGCTACAGGTATATCCCCGTTGCCGGTTTCGCTATAATTATTTCCGCGGTAGTTATGAAATTATATAATATGAAAATAACATCAGGAAAGAAGAATTTGTTTAAATATAGTTATAAAATAATTGCAGTGTCTGTTGTCCTGGTATATGCGTTATCAAATGTGTATTATATTGATCTTGAAGAACAGGGATATAAAACCTTCGGGGATTACCATAAACAACTTGTAAACAAAATTATGCCGCTAATGGAGTCGGTTCCAAAAGATAAAATGGTGGTATATGTGAATAGCTATTATTTTAACGGACCAAAATACATGCAGCAATATCACTTAATAATGCCGAGGCTTCTTTTTGTGAGGAGTACAGGACCTCTTGGTTTGGTATACATAGAAGATTTACTGACTTTCTGCAAATATGATACTGAAAACCCGGGGGTATATGTACAGGAAAGGTCAAAAGAAAAAGTGTTTAAATGCATGGCTGATAATAATTATACGGGAATTCAATTTACGGAAAAAGGTTTCTCTTTCTTTCAGTTGAATAAGAATCGTTTTGAGGATTTGAAAAAAGATTGGGGAAAATCCGGCGGGCTTCCTGAAAATGTTATTGCGGTAAAATGGGAAGGAAAGTAATTCTCTGGCAATACATTTGACTTTTTAACGAGAAAATACTGTATTAAATATGCCTGAAGTGAAAATCCAAGCAAAATGAGAAAGCATAAAATATTTTACTGCATTTTTTACTTGACCTCTCATAAATTTCTGATATAATACAGATAATTACTTAAGGGGCATTTAAGGCAAACTCTAAGCTCTAAATTAGAAATTCTAAACTTAATGTTTAACCAGGTCTGATTTGAGACATTGATGCTAAACTGACACGATCATTCGAATTTTTGTGTCGTAGCACGGGATGACAAGTTCATTGTCACTTTTATAGACTTTATGGATGTTATAGACTTTACGGACGTATTTATTTATTCTCAAGGGGCGTAAGGATGCGAAAAACTATATTGACCGTATTATTTAATCTCTTTCCTATTGCTCTATTTGCTTTAACCGGGTGGACGGATCCTTTACCTATAACTAATGTCAGCGGAAGTATTCAAGATTTTGCTTTTTCTGTTTCTGCCGATAAAGGGGTTGGTCTATTTGCTTATGCCTGTAACGGGGGAAGCGCAAATAACGGGGTTTACTTTAAGAATTCTACGGAAAATATACTTTCCTGGTCGTTAAACTCATTTCTTTCTACGGTGAACAATGATTCTTTGTCCCCTTCAGTTGCCGGTATAAATGGTTTTGTTTATAATGCGTGGTTGGATAATAATTTGGGAATTTACCGGGTCTTCTTGAGAAGAGGTTTGACAGGGGATCCTCTGGAGCTGAGTGGAGGAGGTAATTGTTCTTCCGTTAACATATTTTCAGGCAGTACCGGGTCTGTTCACGCGGTTTGGAGTGAAGATGGTGTGATTTATTACAAAAAAGGTTTTAATAACGGAAGTAACTGGTCTGACGTTAAAACAATAAGTAGCGGGAGTTCGGAAAATCCTTTTGTGTTTGAATCAGGAAACTTGTTGATTGTCCTCTGGCAGGGAGGCGGGTCATCTTATGCTGAATATTCTACCAGCAGCGACGGTGGTATTACCTGGAGCGGAGAAAGTAATTTTTCCTCTTCCGGAATTGCTTCACTTTCCTGTTCCGTGGACTCTAAAGGTGTTGTGTATGCAGTCTGGGAACAGGCTGACAAAGTATATTTCAAGAAGTATAAAATTTCAGGCTGGGAGATGGAAAAGACGGTTTCGACAAATGTTTCAGGTACTGCAAAAAACCCTGCTATCACAATTGATACAGACGGAATCATATATGTAGTTTGGTCTGACAATAGAACCGGAGCGAATAAAATATATCTTTCTATGAGTGAGGATGAGGGTCTTGCTTTTTCTTCCGAAATTATTTTAGGTACGCTTACTCAACCCGGCAAACTGCTTTTTACCTCGTTTAAAAAGAATTTGCATTTATTGTATAAAGAATCAGGTCAGGTAATGTATCGAATTAAAGATACCTCTGCTCCGTCCCCGGTGTCCATCAAAAGTCCCGCCTATCACCCCTCCGGGGGCGGATGCAATAACAATTGCCCTGTCTTCATCTTTGAGAGTTCCGATAATGACGGAGGAACCGGGGTGAAGGGGTTTAGCTGTGCCTTTGATAAAAGCGCGGCTACGGTACCGTCTGAAGTTATAAATTGCCCTTCGAATACCTTGTCCTTTCCAAAGACAGAAAATGGTAGCTGGTATCTTCATGTCAAGGCAATGGATTTGCTTGGTAATTGGAGTGAAACATCTCATTTTAGAATGGTTATTAACAATACCTCGCTTTTACCTGAAAATGAGGTTTGGTCTGCGCCAAATCCGGTCAGATCCGGGCAAAATCCTGTGGTCAGGTATTTTGTCACGGATCCTTCAGAAGTGGAAATGACCGTGTTTAATGAAGCCGGAGATATTGTGGCTTTTGTTAAAAAAAATGCACTTATGGGAATTAACGAGATTAAAGATTTGAATATAAATGACAGGGCAAACGGGGTTTACTTTTACAGGCTCAAGGTTAAGAGCGTGCAAACCGGAGTTTCCGCTCAATTAGTCAAAAAAATATTACTGTTGAGGTAATTATGAGAATTTTATTTTTATTATTTTTATTAAATTCCCTGATGTTTGGAACTTTTTCCTCTTTGACGTATGATTTGAAATATGAAGGGGATAGTTCCGGCAGAATATCAGAAGCCTCCTCCTCAAATTATCTTATTAACGGGGATGCCGGAGCTTTTAACGGCGAGTTTTCTTCCGCACATTATCAAATAAATAACGGTTGGTATTTTACGGTTAATATTGATGATACACCGCCTTCTGCAGTCGAAAGTTTTACTTCTGCGACCCTTTTAAACGGTAGTATAAAGATTGCCTGGGCGAGTGTATTTGATAACGAATCCTTTACAAGAGTATATCGTGTCTATAGATCGATAAAACAGTCTGCGAATGGGAGCTTGATTACGGAGATTGACGGAAATGAGTTTACTGATACAAGCGGTCTTATTTATGGAATTACATACTATTACAGGGTGAAGCCGGTTGATTTAGCGGGAAATGAAAGTGTTATCGGGAATATTGCGGTCTCTGCGCTTTCAAAGAGTTTGAGTACTTCCATTACCTCCCTTGTTGTTGTTTCAAAAATTGGAGGCGGGGTAGAGCTTAGCTGGCAGAGAATGACGGGTATTTCTTATTATAGAATATACAGATCAGAAGTATTCGGGGAAAAAGGGACTCAGGTAAATACTGATGGAAATACAGTTACTGAAAGTTTTTCACAATCTTTAAGCGGCGGTTTAGTTGATGGAAAGAGATACTACTATACCGTTCAAGGGGTTGATAGCTCTCTTAACGAACAGCAGATCGGGAATAATCAGGCATCCTCTGTATGTGATGCCGTTGCTCCGGCTATACCCGTAGTTAATTCCTCTTCTCATCCTGACTCCTTGCCCGGTGTTGATAACTGTCCCCATTTTTCCTGGGTAGAGTCGGAGGATTCCAAGGCGCCGGGAGACGGGGCTACAGGGGTCAAAGGCTATCACTTTATTTTAAGCAGGAACTCTACGGAGACTTTCAGCAGCAGCTGGGTTTTTAAAAATGATCTTACAGTATGTTATGATATGATTGCTGACGGAGATTGGTACTTCTTTGTTCTTGCTGAAGATTACGCGGGAAACAAGAGTGCTGCTGCTTCGAAAAAGATAGTTATAAGTACCTCCGGTACAATCAACGGTATAATGTATGATGCTGATGGAATAACACCGTTGAAAGATACCCGCATGGATCTCGTGTCCGGTGTTTTGGCCGTAAAATCCTGCCGGACAGATAATTCTGGCAATTATACTTTTGATTGCGTACCTTTTGGAGAGTACAAATTAAAAATATATAAAGCCGGTTTTAATCCTTATGAAACTGAAATTTTCACACTTTCGAAAAATACAACCGCGGTAGTTTTTAATAAAATCATCAATACTGCTCAAAATATCGGCGCAGACGGTCTTGCGTCATATCCAAATCCGTGTAGGACGGGAACTGTTACTTTTGTTTACAAGGTGGATACACCGGGAAAAGTGTTTATAAATGTTTACGATTCAGCAGGGGAAAGAGTGGCAGCTATCGAAGAAAACCAGACACTGGCCGGTTTTCGCGAGACAAAATGGGATGCTTCCCTGGTCTCCTCAGGTGTGTACTTTTATCTGATAAAAATTGAAAATAACGGGAATATTATTAGGTTCCCGATAAAAAAACTTTCCTTGATCAGGTAGGGCTGGATGCTAAAAAAAATTATATTATCTGTTTTTGCTATGGGTTATTTTTCTTTTGCGGAAGCTTCGGATTCGTTTTCATTTTTATCTGCAGGCGCAGGCGCCAGAGCTTTGGCTATGGGCGGGGCTTTTACCGCACTTTCCGATGATACTTCGGCATTGTATTGGAATCCTGCCGGTCTTGCCCAACTGAATGTTTATAAGACACATTTTACGGGGATGTTCAGCAATATGGACTATGGACGCTTGAACGGTTTTGCCGGTATTTATGAAAAAATGGATAATTGCGCGGGCTCAGCCGGGTTAAGCCTGCATTATTTCAGAGTAAGCGGCATAGAGGGAAGGGATGATTCCGGTGCTGTGACGGGAGATATTGATTTTAATGCAGGAGTGCTCTCTGTCAGTTATGCAAACATTATATTTGAAGGAATGAAAGCAGGTATAAGTTTAAAATACTATTATGCTTCTTCGCTGGATTCAATAGGAAAGGGCTTTGGAGGGGATCTTGGAATAATATACAAACCATTTGGCCCGTATTTCTCGACAGGTATGGCGGTCAAAGATATTAATACAGGTGTTACCTGGTCCGGCGGCAGGACAGACTATGTTGAAACATTATTTGTTTTTGGCGCGGCGCAAAGTATTATTCTTGAAAAGTTTTCTGTCTCAGCGGATATAGAAAGTAATACTGCTTTGATTTTAAAATATAGGATTGGCAGCGAGTTCATTTTAAATAAATTCTTAGCTTTTCGTATCGGATTAAATCATGGAGATTTGACCTCAGGTTTTGGTGTAAATTATAAGAACTATAAAATAGATTATTCGTTTTTAATGGATAATGACGGATTTGCGGACGTGCACAGGTTCTCTTTTTCTGCCGGTTTCTAGCCGAAACAGCCGGCTGATGGCTCTGATGGAAATGAGATGACACAGATAAAACAATTGCCTGTATATTCATGTGGTATAATTCTAAAAGATAGGATATAATTTATTCAGATTTAATTTCCACGGAGGAAATATGAACGGGATGGAAACACCGGCAATATCAGGCGGGATGATGGCGATGATGGGGGCGTTTTTTGTGGTTTTTCTTTTTGCTTTTGCGGCAGTTTATATATTTTGCGCGGTTTGCCTTCAGACAATTGCGAAGAAGACGAATACTGCAGATAGTTGGCTTGCCTGGATTCCGATTGCAAATTTATTTTTAGCGGCGAATATAGCCAAAAAACCGGCTTGGTGGGCAATACTGTGCCTTGTCCCTATTGTTAATATAGTTGCGGGTATATTTTTAGCAATAGGAGTAGCCGAAGCCAGAGGCAAGGAAAGCTGGCTTGGTATTTTGATGATAATTCCCGGTGTCAATTTAGTAGTACTTGGATATCTTGCATTTAGCAAGTAAAACAAGAAAAGGAATTAAAGAAAGCAGACATCCTTCATCTTTTAGAAATACCCCATATATTTATTTATCTGTGTCATCTATTTCCATATTTGTGATATCAGCCGGTTGTTTTGGCTTGTTATTTCGGGCGTTTGCTGTTAAAATCATTAAAGCTAAAAAACACATAAGTTTTGTGAGTTATTTAACATCATTCATGGGGAAAAATGCTAAAATTAAGATGTAAGAGGCCTGAATTTAAAAGGATTCTCAGGTTCATGTATTTAAGGATTGTCAGGGCGAATGATTCGCCTCCTAGAGTTGCAGCCGGAGTTGCAGTAGGTGTGTTTCTGGGGATTTTTCCGACTTTTGGGCTTGGCTTGGTACTTGCGTATGTTTTGGCGGTGGTATTTAGGATTAATAAAGCTGCCGCTGTGGCGGGAAGCTTAATAATGAATCCGTTGACAACGCCATTTTTTTGGACGCTTTCTTCGATATTGGGCGGGAGTTTGATAGGAACAGAAAGAGCCCTTATACTTGGAGAACTAAAAACGGGAAATATCTTTAAAGCAATTGGACCTGCTTTTTTCGCTTATATGCTTGGAAATATCATAATATCGGCCGTGTTTGCCGTTGTTTCATATTTTATAACGCTTGAAATAATAAGAAGGCATAAAAAAGTTTAAAAAAACCGGAATTTATGTTATTATACAAGAAATATACAAAAGAGTTGACAGTAAGAAATGATCAGGAGATGTTAATATGCGAAAACTAATTCTTGCAATTGGCTTGACTGCAGTTATTCTAGTTGGTTGTGGCCAGGAGAATCTTCAGAGAAGCAACCCACTGGATCCGCAGTTTGGCGGTAATGGGGTAGTTCAGGGTTCATTCTACTTAAACGGTCAACCTATGTCCGGAGTAACTGTTTTTACTACACCTGCTACGAAAATTGCCACAACGGATGCGGGTGGAACATATATGCTTTCAATTGCCCCCGGAACGTATACTGTTTTAGCGCAAGCACCCTGGTTTAATCCTATAAGCTCTACGCAGCAAGCCGTGATAGCAGGTTCCACTATTAACGTTAACTTTAATCCGCCGAATATGACTCCTAATTACCAGGCTCCGTGCAATCCTGAGGGATTTGAAAATTATATAAGTGCGACCAGTCCGGGCTCACCCTGGAGCAACACCGCTTCCGGAGGTACCGTATTTGTTGACTCCAGTACATCCTCTGCGGGAATTAAATCCTGCAGGTTTGACAGCGGTAGTCTGGCAAATCAATACTCGAAACTTGAGCTTTATGGACTTAATACAACAGGAGTCCGGGTTTCAGCAAAAGTAAAGACGGATCAGGTTAGTTTAATTTGTAATATGAAAATCGGTGTGACTAATATGAATAATCAAACCACGGAGTTTGGTTTCGACGGCTCGGCAGCGGATTATGTGAAATATCTGCTTCCTTCGGGATTCACCGGTACACCTTTTGTATCTCCTTTTCCTGCATGTAATGAGTGGTACTATCTGTATTTTGAGGTGAATTATGAGGACAGGACTGCAAGGTTTGAACTCTGGAACCAGAATAAAACCATAAAGATGATGGATTCCGGAACGATTACTTTCAGCGGTACATACAGGAGTATAGACAAATTCTACATTAAGAATTCCAACTACTCTCAGGGGACTACCATTAATACTTATATTGACGAAATAGAGATTATAAAGAAATAAAAATTAATGCGAAATGGTTCCAATCAGGAAATATATGAGAAAAATATATTTGACCGTTTGTGTAGTAATAATTTTGGTTTTGCTTGGCTGCGGACAGGATAACCTTACAAGAAGCAATCCCCTGGATCCGCAATATAACGGCAGTTCGCTGGGTACTGCGACTTACACCGGTAAAGTAAGAAGCACCGACGGTAATACATTTCTTGTCAATGCTAGAGTGACCCTTTCAGGCAATAATTTTAACAAACAGGCGTACACAAATGATACAGGGGATTTTCTTATCAGTGACATCCCAATGGGGCAAAATCTTACAAGAAGTGTCACGGCTGCTTTCCATTCTGGCATACAGGATACTTTTACGGCCACGAACAGTACGGTTTATGATGAGAGGGTTTTGACACCGAAACCTCCTACAATAGAAGATAGTTTTGAAACCTACACGCCTGTCGCCCAGTTGTCTGTGCCCTGGTTCGTATCAATCACAGCTTCCGGCGGTGCCAATGTGATGGCGGGAGGTACCTCCGGTTCTTATGAACTTAACCTTTCCAAACCGGATGCCAGCGGTGCGGCGTATGTCTATAGGGTTATTACAGATAATTCTTCCTATAAAATCTCCGCAAAAGTACAAAGCAATATGGCTACTTATTGTTTTAGATTAGCCCTCTGCACAAATTCTAACGAGGAGATTGCAGGAATAGGATTTACCAATACCTCGATTGTCGGAATGCAGTATCAGACTAAGGCTGAAGGCACAAAAGATGATACGACACAATCACTCGGGACGCAGGGCGGGGGAACAATAGTTTTCTGGCTGCTTGAAGTTGAAGCGGACGGTCAGGAGAACAAAGCTACATTTACAGTCAAAGATGCCGTTACGAAAAGTATTATAATCCGGCGAACCGCGGTTTTAAATAATTCCGGAACGGCGATGCTTTCCAGAGCCCGCATTATAATGGATACACAGTCCCCGGCTCAGATACCACTCAGTATAAATGTTGACGAGTTCAAGGTGACGGAAAGATGAAAAAAACATTGATGTTGACTTTTTTGTGTTTTTTTATTTCGGGTTGCGGTCCTGAGAATCTGCAGAGGATTAATCCTCTAGATCCTAATTATAGCAGTGAGGGTAGCGGCGTAGTATCCGGAAGAGTAATGCTTGGTGGAATAGGGCTTTCTAATGCAACTGTGGCTTTAACGCCCTCTTTCTCTGGTTCTATTGTTCAGACAAACGGGACAGGGGACTTCAGTATCCGGGGTGTTCCTGCAGGCAGAGATTATACTTTGGCGGCCTCAGCTTCTTTCCTCAGGCAGACCGGCGGAGCTGTTGTTATAACAAAATTGAGTTCAGGGGAACAAAGAAGCGGGTATGCCGTGGCTATGAATGAAAATCCGGTGCTCTTTGAAGATTTTAATGGCTATACCGGAGCTCCTGCAACTCCAACTTGGCAGCCAGGGTATGTTGGCCCGTTCAATGTCAACAGTGGGGTAGGTGTAAGCGGTTCCAACGGCTGTCAAATTTCCACGGGTTCCGGACAAAATTACTTTCTTGATTCCAAACTTATATCAACCGGCAGCGGAATAAAAACAAAAGTTGCTATGCAAATAAGCGGTCAGGACAGTTCTTGTTTTCTTAAGCTGACAGATACGGCAGGAACCGGAGTTATCGAACTCGGTTTCTACAATCCGGGAGGAAGCTGGGGTGTCTATAGACGGACTCCGGCAAGCCCTACTTATGCTATCTGCACCTCTGCTTTGACAGCGAGTACTTATTATTCTTTCACTATCGTCGCCGATAATGATGCCAATACCGTCGAATTCAGTATAGATAATTACAGCGGGTCAAATGTCTGGAAGAGTTCACCCCAACCTATATGGAATACCAGCGCGCATAACAGTTTTAACAAGGTGTCCATTGTCCTGTACAATACCAGCGGTGTTTTCGCCTGTTATTTTGATGAAGTAAAAGCCCTCGCTAAATAATATCTTTTACTGGTTTTTTAAATAATAGAATATTGTATTAAAGTTCTTTATATTATAGTATAATTCTTGCAGAGGGAAAAAAATATGAGAAAAATATATATACTGGGATTGATAGTTTTATCGGTTGCTCTTATCGGTTGCGGTCCTGAAAATCTGCAAAGAAGCAATCCTATGGATCCTTTGTATAATGGCGGCGGGGAAGGCTTCGTAGAAGGTTTTGTAAGATATAGCAGTGGAGGGATGTCTGTTAACGGAGCAACCGTCTCGCTTGTAAATACAACTAAGACAAACACCACAGGTGATTCAGGTCATTATTTTTTTGATAAGGCACCGACTGGAAATATTACCCTTACGGTGACGTATCCCTGGTATTCTGATAGTTCCCAAATGATAGCCTTGGCAATCGGGGAGCATAAGACCGTAGATTTCTCTCTTTCTCCCGGCAGACCTTCTAATACTTTTCCCTGTGCTTTTAGCCCGTATACCTTCGGGCAGATACCTCCCTCACCCTGGTCAACAAATAAATTCGGCTCTGCAAGTATTTTACCGACGGTGGATAGCTCGGCTAGCCTCAGTGCTTCTCAAAGTGTTAAGTTTACCTGCGGAACTAATCTTAATGATTATTCAGAGTTAGTATACAGCGGTATAAATGGTACCAAAGGCGCAAGGGTTAAGGCGGCAATAAACGTATCGAGTATTAATCAAAACAGTTTCATGGTTGGATTGAAAGACTTAGCAAATAATGGACCGGAAATAGGAATATATAACAATAATTTCTATAGGAAAACTCCTTCCGGCACAGGATCAATTCTGTCCGGATTTGGGGCGCCGGCACAAGGCATCTTCTATTACGTAGAGATGGTTTATGACAAAGAAGCTGGGAGCGTAGCTTACAGCGTTTATAGTGCTTTGGATGTAATCATGGGCATTCCGTACACTATCACCGGACAAGCCAAGTATTCAACTGACAAGGTTTCGGTTGTACTTAAAGATACCTCAAGTGTTACTACCTATGCCTATATAGACGATATAGACGTACTCAAGAAATAGTTTGAAAATATCGTAAAAACACAGTAAAACAAATCCTATTTGCCGTATTAAAAAATACCCATCTTTCGGTAAAACAGAATACTTGATTTATGACCCTGTCGGGTGTTTTTGCTTCTCTTTCAAGGGGAAAACTGCATAAAACCGGCTAAACTTTTATCCAGATCCGGTCTTTTTTGTTAAATATCCATTTTTTATCATTAATCTTAAAATATTTAATTTTTAATTTTTTGCTTTGCGCCATTTTTATTGTTGTTTTCCAGTCTTTTATTCCGCTGAGTGCATCCATTTTTGTTACATTTTGAGCGCCTGCGGCTGTTGCGCATTTTACTGCGGTTATCGCAGATTCTCCCTTAACAAAAGCAGTTAAAAAACCGGCAATAGACGCGTCTCCAGCCCCGGTTGCGCTTGCTGCTTTTTCAACGTGAAAGCAGGGCGTCCAGATTTCTTTTTTTGCCCAATTTTTTATTTTTACCGGAAGTTTTTCTATAATAGCTTTCCCTGCGGTTTTTAAATAGTACCCGCGGTGCCCGCATTTTATAACTGCAATCTTAACGCCGTAATCGAGTAATGTATCTGCAACCCGGGTTAAATCTTTTAAAGTGAAAAAATCCACCGGATCTTTGCTGCCTGCGGCTTTTTTGATTTCGTAATAGCGTTTTTTGTTTAGTGTGTATAGAGCCTCTTCTATACTCGGCAGGAATATGTCCGTATACGGCATTAATTTTTTAAAAATATTATTCCAGTTAAGTTTACCTGCTTCTTCGCTTGGATCAGGCATAGTAATATCAAGGGATGTGACGGTCCCGAGTGACTTAGCTTTTTTGAATATTTTGACGAGCTCTGATCCGTTATTTAAATACAACTTCCGTAGGAGTGTAGGATATCCCAGATGAAGGACCCGCGCCTTCTTTACTGTATTAAAGTTTATATCGTTACAACCGAAAGTATTGTTTGTTCCCGGATTATGAAAGAAAAACCTGTCAACACCCGGAATTGCCATTACTATGGTGTAGGAACTGCTTTCAGATTTTATAGTGTTAATGCCGGATAAATTATTTGTATGCTGCTTTAATAGGGCCTTAATAATCCCGCCGAACATATCGTCGCTGATCTTTGTCATCAGTTCCACGCGGTTTCCCAATTTTAACAGGGAAAGGCCGGTGTTTGATACGGAACCGCCTGTTGAAAGCACGGCCTTATCGATAATTGTAAGGCTGCCGGCCGAGAATAGTTTACTCATATCTCCTGTTTTTGATTTAGAAAATGAGGGAAAAATATCAAGGCAGATGTGTCCTGCCGCTACAAAATCTATGCTCTTATTCATAATGATATATTAAGCAATAATCATTGAATAATCAAGGAAATTATCTATTGTTAAAAAAAATCTATTGTGATAATATTTAAATGATGTAAAAGTATGTTATAAGATTTGTAAATAAAAGGGGGAGCTATGGGTGGTAAAGTAAGAATTGGAGTAATCGGTGCAGGAATAGGCTCGGCGCACTCAAAAGCATTGAAACAGGTTAAAGATGCGGAACTTTCAGCTATCTGCGATATTGACGAGGCAAGGGCAAAAGTTGCGGCAACTAACTGGCAGATACCTAAAGTATATAAAGATTATAAGGAAATGATAAAAAAAGAGAAACTTGATGCGGTAACTGTAGCACTCCCGAATCATCTCCACAAGGAAGTAACGATTAAAGCTTTTGAAATGGGTTGTCATGTTTTTTGTGAAAAACCTATGGCAATGAATGCCGGGGAAGCAGAGGAGATGATAGCTGCCGGAAAAAAAGCAAAAAAGATATTAGCAATAGGATTTGTGCAAAGGTTCAGGTCTGAGAGCCTGCTGCTTAAAAAGCTTATTACCGGGGGGGATATGGGAAATGTTTATCATTCCATGGTGTTTGCTTTGAGAAGAAGGGGTGTCCCGGGATGGGGAACCTGGTTTACTACCAAATCAAAATCAGGCGGCGGCGGTCTTATTGATATCGGAGTTCATATCATAGACCTTACAATGTGGGAAATGGGATTCCCCAAGCCGGTATCCGTTACGGGTTCCGAATATATGATGTTCGGTCATAAAAAAGATTACAACTATATCTCTATGTGGGGCTCAAAGAATGAAAAGGGAATTTACGACGTGGATGATTATGCTACTGCTTTTGTAAGGTTTGAAAATGGCGCTACCATGACGCTCGAAGTCAGCTGGGCGGCAAATGTTGAAAAGGACTGTTTTTATTCCGTTATACTTGGTGATAAGGGCGGGGCCAGATTGGATATTGACGAGCCGTTAAAAATTTACACCGAACATTACGGTAAAATCGCCGATATCGTTCCAAAGTATATAAAAGAAGATAACTGGTTTAATCAGTTCAGTAATTTTATTGATAGTGTGAAAAATAACAAGACTCCGGTAACTCCGGGAGAGCATGGCTTGCAGGTGCAAAAAGTTATTGATGCGATATATTTGTCGTCAAAAACAAAAAAAGAAGTTAAAATTACATAATTTAATTATTGCAGAGATTTTTAGCGGAGCGATAATAGCAGTTTTTGCTATTATCGCTCCGTTGTAGTTAGAGTTGCTTTCCAGTCATATTTTAGACCCTATTGTAGGAAGGTTGAGAAAAAATCAATAAAATAAATCATTTTTGCCGCTTTTAAAAATGCCCAATTTCTGGTAAAATACAATGTTTAGATTTAATTGCTTTTCAAAGGGGAATCAATATGAAGAACGATATTAAAGTAGGGTTAATCGGCTTTGGTACGGTTGGGGCTTCAGCTGTCAGGATAATTAATGAAAATAATGCCAAAGTAAGCAGGCGCGCCGGCGGCAGGATAATTGTAACAAGGATCGCGGATAAAGATATTACTACTAACCGGGGTGTTAAAATTGACAAAAAGATACTTACCACCGATGCCTATAATATCATAAATGATCCGGATATAGATATTGTTGTCGAGCTAATCGGTGGAGTTGAGCCTGCCCATAAGTTTATTATTGATGCCCTGAATAACGGTAAACATGTTGTAACAGCCAATAAAGCTGTGCTTGCTAAATACTGGGAAGAGATAATGGAAACAGCGAAGAAGAACGGAGTGGATGTATATATCGAAGCTTCTGTCGGCGCCGGAATACCGGTTATACAAGCTCTCCATGACGGTTTGGCGGCAAATAATATTAAATCCATATATGGCATTGTAAACGGTACTACCAATTATATCCTTACAAGGATGCTCGAGGACAATAAGGATTTTGAAGAAGTGCTTAAAGACGCGCAAAAAAAAGGTTACGCGGAGGCGGATCCTTCTACGGATCTTGAAGGTAAAGATGCGGCGAACAAACTGGCAATACTTTCTTCCATTGCCTTTGATACGGCCGTTGACCTTAAGGATGTCTACGTGGAAGGAATTTCCCGTATTACCAGAAAAGATATGCTCAATGCCAGGGAGCTTGGATATGTTATTAAACTTCTTGCAATTGCCAAGGCTGTGGACGGGACCCTGGATGTCAGGGTTCATCCCGCGCTTATTTCCAGCGAACACCAGTTGGCTGCGGTTGATGATGTGTATAACGGTATTTATTTCGTCGGTGACGCGGTTGGGCCTGTTATGTTCTACGGACAGGGAGCCGGCGGAGATTCAGCCGCTTCCGCGGTCGTAAGTGATATTATATATATCGCAAGGAATATAATAAACGGAATAGCGGGTAAAGTTCCAAGCGTATTTTTTGAAAAAGGAAAAGCAAAAATTAAAGTTAAATCCATAAATGAAATAAATTTCAGGTATTTTTTGAGATTTACAGTTCTGGATAAACCCGGAGTATTTGCGAAAATAGCGGGAGTACTTGCAACGCATGGAATCAGCATCTCTTCTGTAGATCAGAAAGAACAGCATTCGGGCAGTAAAGTTCCGGTAATTATAACCACTCATGAGGCAAAAGAGAAAGAGATGAGAAAGGCCCTTGCTGAAATAGATAAACTTTCCGCCACCAAAGAAAAAACCCTGGCGCTGCGTATGGAAAAGGGAGAATAATGAAAGAAATAAATATTTATAAAGGATTGATTGACACCTGGAGAAAATATCTTCCGGTAACAAAAAAGACTCCGGTGATTTCCCTTTGTGAAGGAAATACTCCGCTGATACGCGCTTTTAATCTTGAAAGAAAGATCAGTAAAGATATTGAGCTTTATCTGAAGTTTGAAGGTATGAACCCGACCGGTTCTTTTAAAGACCGCGGAATGACAATGGCAATTTCCAAAGCAAAGGAGGAAGGTTCCAAAGCGGTAATCTGTGCTTCTACGGGAAATACTTCTGCTTCGGCCGCGGCTTATGCCGCCAGAGCGGGAATGAAGTGTGTGGTTATTCTTCCTGCCGGAAAGATAGCTTTGGGTAAACTTACGCAAGCTCTTATGCATGGAGCTACGGTGCTTGCTGTAGACGGTAACTTCGATGATGCTTTAAATGTTGTTAAAGAGATCTCCTCAAAATATCCGATAACACTTGTTAATTCTATTAATCCTTACAGAATAGAGGGGCAAAAAACAGGAGCTTTTGAGATATGCGAGAATTTTGTCCCTGATTTTCACGCGATTCCTGTCGGAAATGCCGGAAATATTACTGCATATTGGAAGGGATATAAGGAGTTTAGAGCTGTCGGAAGGATTAACAGAACTCCCGTAATGCTTGGTTTTCAGGCGGAAGGAGCGGCTCCGATTGTCCGTGGATATCCGGTAGAAAAACCTGAAACGATAGCGACTGCAATACGTATTGGGAATCCTGCTTCCTGGAAACAGGCGGAGGCGGCGAGGGATGAATCCAAAGGTCTTATTGATATGGTGAGTGATAATGAAATAGTGGCAGCTTATAAAATACTTGCGGCAACAGAAGGCGTATTTTGTGAACCGGCTTCAGCAGCTTCAATAGCCGGTGTCTATAAACTTGCAGGAAAAAAATATTTTTCAAAGAAAGCCGGTACTAAAAAAGCCAGAGTAGTTTGTATCCTGACAGGTCACGGTCTTAAAGATCCTGACAGGGCAATTAAGGTCTCCAAACCACCCATAACGGTTAAACCTAGCATTAAAGAAATAATGAAGCACATTTCCTTGTAAAACAAGCACTAAGAATAAAGCACTAAGCACTAAAAAGGAAGACAATTTATGGCGAGTATGCCGCAGAAAACCACGGAGGTAACTCCGTGGATGAATGCGGCATGAATAATAAGCAAAGCTTTTCCCGATAGGAAATATATCATAAAGCGGGATAAATTTGAATTCCATTCGCCGAAACTCCGGACGTAAGTCCGCAGAGGTTCATATATTACAATGATTTTGCTTAGGATTTAGGATTTTAAGCTTAGTTATTGATTTACTTTTGGTTTACATTTTGGCCTTTAAATGGTAAAATGAACTATTAAGGCAAAACCGCCTGTTTGAGGCGGTTTGTTATTTAAAATGAGAAAGGTTTAAAGACGTTGTGATTAGAGAAAAAAAGATAGGGGCAAGTATACTTAGATCCGGAGACAAGGAGCAGAAATAGATGGGTATATTGCTTGACGAAGCACCATATATACTGGAAAAGTTCCCCGGCGGAGGGTTTGTAATTACATCCGCAGACTGGTTTATTAACTGGTCTCGCGCTAATTCTCTTTGGCCATTGACTTTTGGTTTAGCCTGCTGTGCTTTCGAAATGATCTCAGCAAATATGTCAAAATATGACCTTGACCGGTTCGGGGTCTTCCCGAGACCCACTCCCAGACAGGCTGATCTTATATTTGTAGCTGGAACATTGACAAAAAAAATGGCTCCAAGGCTGAAAAAACTTTATGACCAGATGGGAGAGCCCAAATATGTTATATCTATGGGGAGTTGTTCAAACACCGGCGGGCCTTTCTATGATTCTTATTCCGTTGTAAAAGGAGTGGACAAGGTAATTCCGGTGGATGTTTATGTTACAGGCTGTCCGCCTCGTCCCGAGAATCTCATTCAGGGTATTATAAAACTGCAGGAAAAAATAAAAAAGGATACAATAAAGAACAATGGACGCGCAAGAATATTTAACAAAAATAAAAGCTAAGTTCCCGGACGTCGCTGATGTACCTGCTGAAAAGTTAAAGGACGGTATACCTGCCCTTAGCTGTCCGGCGGCTTCTTTATTTGAGGTTGTGAGATACCTCAAGGAAGAGAGCCTTAATTTCCTTATGAATCTTTGCGCTACGGATTACAAAGAATATTTTGAAGTGATATATCATTTTACTTCCCTGGAAAATAAGGTAAAGCTTGCGTTAAAAGTAAAACTTCCAAAAGAAAGGCCGGCTGTAGCATCAATAACACTTCTTCATGCGGGCGCTGACTGGCAGGAGCGAGAAGCCTTTGACCTGCTTGGTATTGACTTTCCGGGACATCCGAATTTAAAAAGAATTTTACTTCCCTGCGAATGGGAAGGACATCCTTTGAGAAAAGACTATGACAGAAAACCAGATCAATACGACTAAAATATTAGATAAAGACGGCTTTGAGACCATGTATTTAAACATGGGGCCTCAGCATCCTTCTACACACGGGGTGTTACGCCTTGGACTGGTGCTTGACGGTGAAGTTATCGTAAAAGCAGAACCTGATATCGGCTATTTGCACAGAGGTATGGAAAAGCTTGCCGAGAAACGTACTTATCAGGCAAATATTGCTATGAGCGACAGGTATGATTATGTTTGTTCAATGAACAATAATTTTGCAGTTGCGTTAGCAATAGAGAAACATCTAGGAGTTGAAGCGCCAATAAGGGCTCAATATATAAGGATACTGATGGCAGAGCTGAACAGGGTTGTAAATCATATGCTCTTCTTTGGTTTCTTTGCCATGGATCTTGGAGCAACCACAGCTTTGGTTTTTGGATTCAGAGAGAGAGAACAGGTTATTGAACTTTTTGAAAGTGTTTCGGGAGCCCGTCTTACTTATAATTATTTCAGAGTGGGAGGCGTAGCAAGAGATCTTCCGTCTGATTTTGTAGAAAAAACAAAAGTGTTTATCAGGTTTATGAGAGCTAAATTAAAAGATTATGATAATCTGGTCACGGATAATGTTATTTTCAGGGACAGGACAGAAGGTGTCGGGAAGTTCTCAAAAGAAGATTGTGTCGGCTATTCCTTAAGCGGTCCGATAATCAGAGCTTCAGGCATTAAATATGATATTAGAAAAGACGATACTTATTCCGTATATAATGAATTTGATTTTAATGTTCCTGCTCTGGAAAATGGAGATTGTTTTGACCGGTATTTACTGAGAATGCTGGAACTCCGTGAATCATTAAAGATCATTGAACAGGTACTGGAAAAACTTGAACCTGGTGAAATTATTGCAAAAGTTCCAAAAGTAATAAAACCTCCTGTCGGAGAAGCTTATGTGAGGACAGAGTCGCCCAAAGGTGAACTGTCCGTTTATTTAGTAAGTGACGGTTCTGCCAATCCTTACAGATTTCATCTTAGAGCGCCGTCTTTTATTAATTTACAGATACTTCAAAAAGTTCTGGTCGGTGTCAAAGTTGCTGATGTTATCGCAATTTTAGGTTCTATTGATATAACTCTCGGAGAGATTGACAGATGAGTTCAAATTACGGATTGGAAAAAGTATGGTTATGGGGCGTTTCCCTTATTGAACGATTGATAAGCTGGCTGGGACTTCCCTATATTTTTGCGTATACTATAGAAAAAATAATATTTGGTGTTGCTCTTTTGGTTTTTATCGCGGTTTCAGTCCTGTATCTTATCTGGCTGGAGAGAAAAGTTTCCGCGCATATGCAATCACGTATGGGGCCTATGCATGTGGGCGGATGGAGAGGCTGGGCTCAAACTATAGCAGACATGGTAAAGCTCTTGTTTAAAGAGGATATTATCCCTTCAAAGGCGGACAAATGGGTTCATAGGATTGCTCCGATAGTGGTTTTTGTGCCTTCCCTGATGGCATTTCTGGTCATCCCCTTTGAGAAGAACCTTATAGTTCAAGATCTTAATATAGGGATACTTTTAATATTTGCTTTTTCTTCTATTGCCGTTCTTGCTATTATCATGGGCGGCTGGTCTTCCAATAATAAATATACCCTTCTTGGCGGTATCCGGTCGGCTGCGCAGATGGTGAGTTATGAAATCCCTCTGGTGCTTTCCATTTTAAGCATTGTTATGGTTGTAGGAAGCTTGAAACTCAATGATATGGTTGCTGCTCAAAGCGGAGACGGTAAGTTCTGGTTTGTATTTACTCAACCGCTGGCTTTTATATTGTACCTGGTTGCCGGTACAGCGGAAGTTAATAGAGTTCCGTTTGATATTCCTGAGGCTGAATCCGAGATAGTTTCCGGTTATAATACCGAATATAGCGGTCTTAAATATGGCTTTTACATGCTCTCGGAATTTACGAATATGCTTATTATTTCAATGGTTGCGGCTACGGTATTTTTGGGAGGCTGGAGCGCACCTGCCTGGCTTTCCTTCTTACCGGGTGTTGTTGTACTTTTAATTAAGACTTATTTCATTGTTTTTATTTTGATGTGGTTCAGATGGACTTTTCCCAGATTAAGGGTTGATCGCTTGATGGATTTTGGATGGAAGATTCTTATTCCTCTGGCGTTTCTTAACATATTTATTATCGGACTTCGCATGGTGGTGTTTAAATGGTAAATTACTTTGTAAAGATATTTAAAGGTACCTGGAGTTTAATAAAAGGTATGGGCGTTACTTTAAAATATTACTTTACAAAACCTGTAACTGTGCAATATCCTTACGAAAGGCGGGAGGTTGCTCCGGTCTGGCGCGGAACGCTCAGACAGCTCTGTGATGATAAGAGCGTGGAGATTTGCGATGGTTGTCAGATTTGCGCCAAGATCTGTCCCGTTCAATGCATAACCATGGAAGTCTATAAAGATCCTATAGATAATAAAAGAAAAACCAGCAGTTATACCGTTGATTTTGGCAGGTGCATGTTTTGCGGCTTATGCGTAGAGTCCTGCCCAAAAAAATGCCTGGTGCATACGACTGACTATGAGTTCGTCTCTTACGATAGAGCCGGGATGGTGCTGGGGAAAGACAAGTTGGTAAGAAAATAATAACTAAGAATAAAGCACTAAGCACTAAAAATGAAGGTATTTAAAATAAGTACAATGATTTTGTTTAGGATTTAGAATTTAAGTCTTGATTGATTTTGTGTTTGTTTAGTGCTTAGAATTTAGATCTTAGTGATTGAATTTGGATGGAATTGCAAGTTTAAATCTGTTATTATACTAAAACCTCGTTCTTGATGTTGTATCAAGCTTCAAACGCCGGGATGGTGGAATTGGCAGACACGTACGCTTGAGGTGCGTATGGGCTTTCCCGTGGGGGTTCAAGTCCCCCTCCCGGCACCATAAAGCAGAAAATCGACAATAGAAAATAGAGAATAGATAAGGAAGATATTGAATAAAAGAAGATGTCAACTTTCGATTCTCGATTTTCAAAGTGTTTCATAAATATACCACATTAATTCAAACCCAGGCCCCAGAACCTAGAACCCAGGACCTGCACTTATCAAGGAGTTCATCATGCTTATAATCGGAGAAAGAATAAATGCTACCAGAAAACATGTCGGCGCGGCTGTTGCCAATAAAGATGAGAAGTATATAATAAAAGAGGCGACGGAACAGGAACAGTTCGGGGCCCACATGATAGATGTTAATGCCGGCAAGTCTCCGGAAAAAGAAGTAGAAGATATGAAATGGCTTATGGAGCTGGTCCAGAAGCATACAAAGCTTCCTATCTGTATTGATTCGGCGAATTCGAAAGCGGTTGCTGCCGCCCTTCAATTAAACAAAAACGGCAGGCCTTTAGTTAATTCAGTTACGGATGAGCAGCCAAAAATAGAATCAATTCTGCCGCTTGTTAAACAATATGACACTATGGTAGTTGCGCTGCTTATAGATGAAAAAGGTGTTGCGGATACCGTAAACCGCCGTATGGAAATTGCTGATTCGCTTGTTAATAAGATACTTAAAATAGGAATAAAGATCGAAGATATTTATGTTGATCCTTGCATTTTTCCGTTGTCAACGAACGGTATAAACGGATTGGATGCGGCTGAAAGCATTATGAAGATCAAAGCAAAGTTCCCGGGGATAAAAACTACTTGCGGGCTTTCAAATATCTCTTATGGGCTTCCATTAAGAGCTCTTATCAATCAGGCTTTTGTTGTAATGCTTATGACTGCGGGGCTTGATTCAGCGCTTATTGATCCTCTTGATAAAAAGATGGTGTCACTTGTCTATGCGGCGAAGGCGCTTCTTAATAAAGATGAATACTGTATGGATTATATTACGGCAGCCAGAGAAGAAAAGCTTGTCTAAAAGTTAAAGCTGTTTTGGAGCCAAAATGAAACCTGCCCGAACTTATGCACACAGGGTAAACAAAGCAGAAAAATTCCTGAACGGTTTAAATGACTACGAGAGAACCACAGGTTATTCCTATAATGCCGCATATTTTAATCTGAAAAGAATGAAATATCTTCTTTCATTAATGGGCGATCCTCATTTAAAAGTACGTTCCATCCACGTGACCGGAACAAAAGGCAAAGGGTCCACCTCGAATTATATCGCTTCTATTTTGCGGGCCGCAGGGATCAAGACCGGGCTTTACACTTCTCCTCATATCCTGACATTCAGAGAGAGAATAAAGATAAATAATAAAAATATTTCCTGGAAAGAACTTGACCGCCTGACCGAAGAGATCAAACCCCTGGTTGAAAAAATAGAAAAAGAGACAAAATACGGCTTGCCTACGTTTTTTGAAGTCTATACCGCCATGGGCATTTTATATTTTTTTAAAAAGAAGGTTGACGTAATGGTCCTTGAGGTCGGTATGGGTGGAAGATTGGATGCTACCAATGTCGTTCATCCCTTGGTATCGGTCATTACCCCAATAAGTCTGGATCACGTTAAGGAATTAGGAAACACTGTAAGAAAGATTGCATGGGAAAAGGCGGGGATAATTAAACAGGGGGTTCCTGTTGTTTCTGCCCTTCAGAAAAGTGAAGCGTTACGTATTCTCAAAAATAGAGCGAAAGAGCGAAAATCTGTATTCAAAATCGAAGGTCGTGACTTTTTCCATGAAGTTACAGCTGATACGCATAACGGAATAAGCTTCAATTTGAAAGGTCTGAATTTGAATTTTAATAATATAAACTCAAGAATGCTGGGATCTCATCAAGCTCAAAATGCTTCAGTTGCTCTTGCCTCCGTAGAGTTGGCTGCCGGTAAACTTGGAATAACAAGTACTCTTTTAAAAAAAATCGTGCCTGGAGCTCTTGGTAAGATGCTCCTGCCTGGAAGAATTCAGGTTATCTCAAAAAAACCTTTTGTTGTTTTTGATGCTGCTCATAATGCGGCTTCTGCAAAAGTTCTTATGGATTCTTTGAGAAAATTTAAATATGATAAACTCATCATGGTTCTGGGAATGTCGGCGAATAAAGACTTTAAAGGCTTTATTCAAGTTCTGGAAAAAGAAACTGATCTGGCTGTTTATGTCAAATCTTCAAATTACAGGTCAGCGGATCCGGAGGAACTATTAAAAGTTTCTAATATTAAAAATGGAAAAGCCTTCTATGATGTTCCTTTAGGTATAAATTATGCCCTGAAAATAGCAGGGAGGAAGGATCTGGTCTGTATAACAGGTTCTTTCTATGTTCTTTATGATGCTTTTAGATACCTTAAAGTCCGGTTGTAGAGAAACAAGATAACGAATTGAGCGAAGTATAAATAATAAGACCACAATTCTTCGCGAAATCCGCCTAGGCGGAGGGTAGGCAATGATAATATTAATAGATGCATACAATGTAATGCGTTCCACCGCTTTTGCGGATGATTTTGATTTTAAAATACTTAGAAATCAGAGGGAAAAGTTCCTTTCTCTTTTATCCGAATATGCTTCAAGGGTAACACACCGGGTAATTGCTGTTTTTGACGGTGCCGGCACAGGTGAACTCCTTTCTAATTCAGAAAACTTTGGAAATGTAGAGATCCTTTATTCTTCAGGGGGAGAATCGGCAGATGATGTTATTAAAAAAATGGCAGCGGAAGCTTCAAATCCGAGAAATATTATGGTTGTTTCTTCTGATAAAGAAATAATGTACTATGTAAAGCAATGCGGAGCAAATGTAGTCCCTGCCGGTGAATTGTATTCTAAAATAAGGTCAAAAAGTACTCCGTTACAGAGTGATTATAAAGATCCTGAATATATCGAAAAATACATTAAGGGCTATGAAGAGGAAAAAAGCAGCCGCCGGCCAAAAAACAAAAAAAGAAAAGCAATTTCGTGGTAAAATGTGATAGAATAATTAAGTAAAATAAATGTGTTTTTGGAGGATTTATGTTAAAAAAAACAGGTATTTTGATTCTGCTGGTTTTTTCAATTTCACTGCTTGTGATTTCTCCCGGGGACCGGCTTTTTGCTGCGGAAAGTAATACTGATGCGAAAAAAACCGTCTCAAAGACCGAGACAGAACGAGCAAGGAGACTTCTTACTATTACCGGGCTGACTTCGTCTCAAATCAGTAAATATGGAATAAGTGAAGATATAGTTTTGCAAATTCATGCTGCGGCTGTAGTTTCAGGGAGTAGTTTTCAAGTGGTTTATGAAAATAGCGACAAAGGTGCCAGCCTCACCGACTTCTATAAAAAGTATTCTGTCTCTGCTTCTGCTCAAACAGCTGCAACAGCAAAATATACTAAATTGAAAGCTGATTTAGAAAAGACAGAAACGGCAGCACAAACACCTGCCGGTGTAGACAAAAGGGCTATGGCTGACGTAATATCTATAAAAACCGGAATTTCCAGTAGTATGATTATGGATTATGGTTTTGGCTCGGGAATACCCGTGAATGATATTATCACTTGCTGTGTTATAGCTGCCAAGTCAGGTAATAGCCTTTCAGTTGTCATAGAAAAAAGAAAAAAAAGAGGTACTATTGCGAATGTCTATAAGGATCTTTCAATAGATACCCAGAAGCAGTATGAAATTTCAGCTGTTGTAAATTCCTGTCGTGAAGAAGTTGAGATGGCGGGAAAACCTAAAGGAGCAGGAAATACGCCTTTAATAGACATTAGTGGAAATAAAATATTAGAAGCGGCAAAACTTGCTGATATTACCGGAGTAACGAAAAACAGCATTATTGATGCCATGAAAAAAGGCAACAGCAGCACTGACATAATTAAGGCTATTGCAATAGTAAAAAAAATAGGAGGCAATTTAACTTCAATACTTGAGATCAAAAGAGACGGGGGCTGGATGAAAGTTAATTCGTATTATGGAGTCGGAAGCGTTCAGGCTCAGAATGAAATCGCCGGTATCATTAAAGAAATTAATGATAAAATAAAACCGCCTGTGCCTGTTCAAAAAAAAGTATTGGTAAATGGAAGATAATTTGAGTTTCATATTAAAAAATATTTAAAAGGAGTTTTTATATGGCAGAAGGAAAAAGCGGCAGTATCTGGTTCTACATAGTTATTCTCATTGTCGGTGCGGTCATTGGTTCTGTTATCGGGGAGCTGATCGGACAGATAGGCCCAAAAGAGGGTATTATTCATAATATACTTGTTAATGGGGTTAACCCTGGTCTAAATCCGGCTTCAGTGATAGATTTAAAGTTCTTTACAGTTACCTTTGGTTTTACACTTAAACTTACCTTAAGCAGTGTTCTTGGTATAGTAATAGCAGGGTTGATTCTAAGAAAAGTATAAAATAAAAAAAGGCGCAGAAGCTGATAAGCATCGCGCCTTTTTTTAATGGTTACTCAGCTGTAGTTTCGGCTAAAAATTTCTCAGAATAATCTTTTATTGATCCTTTCTTTCTGATATCTTCCATGAAATTAGAGAAAGAAGATTGCTGCTTTTTGTTCAATATATCCGTTTTAAGAGTCTCTTTTTCTTTTTCGAGTTTCTTCATATCCGGTTCTTTTAGATCTGCCAGTTCCAGAACATATATTCCTGATGTACTTTTTGCCGGCCGGCTAAGCTCTCCCTTAACTCTTAAAGATTTAACCGACTTTAAAAAATCCGAAGTATCGTCTATGTCTTTAATGGACTTGTCGTTCATGGTAAAATATCCGGTATCTTTAATTCCATACTTGGAGCATGCTTTATCAAAAGTAGTTTTGCCTTCTTTGATAGACTTATAGATGTTTTCTGCCTCGGCTTCCGCCATGGGCGATGCTTTTTCTTTTTTGATATTATCTTCAATCTGAGTTCTTACGGTCTCAATTGTCTTATACCCTTCCGGAATAAACCCGGTCAGTTTGAAAACATAAAATCCTTTTTTTGTTTCCACAACTTCGGAGGTTTCACCCGGCTTTAGTTTAAGGATTGCAGCCTTTACCGTTTCCTGTTCGTCAGAGTCTATGTCTTTAGGGTTTAAAAACTCAGAACGGGAAAAAGAGCTCTCTTTCACGATAAAGCCGCCGATTTTAGCTCCTGCGGAAAAATCTTTTTTTATATTTATTAATTTTTCAGAGGCGTTGGTCTTGCCCTTTGCATCAGGGGAGGGTTTAATCAGAACATGTCTGGCTCTTATCTCATCGCCTTTTTTTTCTTCAACTTTTATTATATGATAACCAAAATCTGTTTTTACCGGTTCCATGGTGTATTCTCCCGGGTTCAGCGAAAAAGCTGCTTTTTCAAATTCAGGGACCATCATGCCTTTTTTAAAAAAGCCCAGATCCCCGCCGTTACTTTTTGATCCCGGATCTTCCGAATATTCTTTTGCCAGATCTTCAAATGCGGTGCCTGTTGACAGCTTTTTGATAAGCATCACCGCTTTTTCTTTGGCTGAGATATCAAACTCTTTTGTAAAATCCAGCATTACATATTGAACCTTAAATTGTTCCGGAATACTAAATTCATTTTTTCTCTCGTTGTAATACTTTAAAATATCATCTTGAGGGATCTTAAATTGTTTGGAAAAAGCAGCAGTATCTATTTTTATGAAACGCACCTTTTTTTGGCTGTACTTGATGTCAAGTTCCTCATTTAGTTCATTCTCGCTTACTTTTGAAGAGTCACGAATCATCTGCTGTACTTTTATAAGATTGGAATTATTAATAAAGTCGGCGATTAATTCTTCTTCTGTTATTTTATTCATTTTTAGAACATACTTCAGATAGTTAGGATTGTATTTCCCTTCGACCGTGTAAGTTTCTCTTATTTTTTCTTTTACTTCAGCTTCGGAGGTGGTTATTCCGTTCTTTTTTACATAATCCAGAAGCAAATGCTGATTAATTAGATTCTGAACAGTCCCTTTTTTGATATCTTTTTTGTACATCTCAGGGACTTCTTCACCTTTAAAAAATCTTGTTTGATACTGTTCCAGAGTTCTCGTATATGCTTTACTAAATTCATCGTATTTTATTGACTTTCCGTTTACTACGGCCACTGTGTCAGGATCCTGCCTGAAGAGACCGCTCGTTATTCCCGCATAACCTAAACTTAAAACAAAAGCTATTGCCACTCCAAAATATATATACTTCATAACTTTCTTGTTTCTAAATACTTCCATTGCCATAATATGTGTTCCCCCTTAGAAGGTAATATTACATAAAGCCAAAACAATAGAATAATAATATCACCAAAAAAGGAAATATTCAATATAATATTTGACAAATATCATTTTCTATGATATTAATTATAAGATAGGGGTTGCAAAAGGAGTGACCCGGGGGGAATAAAACGATGGAAGTGGGTGAAATACTTTTAAAGAAGCATGTTGATGAGGATATGCTTAATTTTATTAAGAATTATATTAATACATTTGAGAAGCTTGATATTGTCAGATTCTTTGGTCTAAATTCCTCTTCCCGCGTGGACGTAGAAACCCTTACCGAAGTTACAAATAATAAAAAAGAAGAAATAAGCAAGGCTATTAAAGAGCTTGTGAAAGCACACGTTTTAGAAGAAGTAGATGTTGACGGGAAAAAATTGTATGAGCTTTCTCAAAATAAAAACACACTGGAACTGGTTAAGCGGTTTATCTCCTATTATAGTAAGAACTCTATTCGTATGTTGATAATAGGTTATCTGCTGAATAAAAGTATTGAGACAAAAAGATAGCTGGAAAGTCAGGAGTTTTATGACAAACGATACAAACAGGGTAAAAACCGGTATAAAAGGTCTTGATGAGATGCTGGGTGGCGGGCTTTATGAAGGAAGCAGTATGCTCCTTAAAGGTGCGCCCGGGACAGGAAAGACAACTCTTGGCCTGCAATTTATTCATAATGGAATTACAAAATTTAATGAAAGCGGATTAATAGTCACCTTTGAGGAATTCCCTCAAAAGCTTTATCGTGATGCTTTGAGCCTTGGTTGGGATCTTAAGGACCTTGAGAAAAAAAATAAACTCAAAGTTATCTTTACCAGCCCGGAAATATTTTTAAAAGATTTAAAAAGCGGCGCTTTTATTACAAAGCTTGTTGCCGAAATGAATATCAGAAGAGTTCTCGTTGATACCGTTAGCTATTTTCAGGGCTTATCCGGCGAGGCTTTTGAATTAAGGAAAATATTCACAAAGGTGATTTATGGTCTTGAAAAAGAAAATATTACTTCTGTCTTTGTAGAAGAGTCAAGCGATAGCGGTGTTGATGTTGTGAGCGTGACACATGATTTTTCCTATGTTGTTGATGTTGTCGTTTCACTCAGATTTGTCGAGGTGGAAGGTGCCATCAAAAAAGCTATTTTAGTCTTAAAGACAAGAGGCAGCGAACATGATGAGAAGATAAGGGAATTTATGATTAATAAAAAAGGTTTTGATATAAAAAATAAATTTGAAAGTGTGGAAGGTATATTAAGCGGAAACACAAGAAAAGTTATTTCGGAAAGACTGGAAAATTTCTTCGTAAAAAAGCTAAAATAATAGAAAAAAGGTTTTAGGTGCTTGGTTCTGGGTAATAGGAAGAAAGATAAGAAGGCGGTCAAATGGCTGTCTTTTTTTTTGAGCTAAGTATCTTTCAATTGCTTTATGAGCAGAGGGATCCTAAAGTAGTGTAATCGTAGGAAATCTTTTAAGCTTGAACAAACCCCGTTTTTATAGTATAATCACCCTCTATCGTCGTATTTAATGTGTCCCCATAGACTAGTTGGTTAGGTCACCACCCTTTCAAGGTGGTCGGACGGGTTCGAGTCCCGTTGGGGACGCCAAATTTGCTTAGGCAAATTTGGCCGAGAATCGATAGTCGAAATTCGAGATTTGATTATGGAGGATATCGATTCGGTCCATTTTCGATTCTCGATTTTCAAAAGATCTCTTTGCGAAGCAAATATATAATAACCTCATATCGCATTATGCTGAAACATCTTTTCTATTTTCATCCCCGTGTGTTTCCCTTTCAAAAATCAGTATTGACTTTATGCAAGACTTTATGTATACTTTATGCAAGATATGTGGAAACCAAAGTATAATATAAATAACAGAACCTTACGGCTTCTGGAAGAAATTGCAGGGCTCAAGGAAAAGATACAGTCTGCGAGTGTGAAACTTCCGTGGATTCCTGCACTTGTTCGGGATGCAGCTGTTAGCCTTGCACACGGGTCTACGGCAATAGAAGGATGCACCCTTTCAATTGAAGCAGTTGAATCGCTCTTTGACGGAAAGGAAGTGGTTGGTTATCCGGAAAAGCATGTTGTAATGGCAAGAAATTATTTAAGCGCAATAAAGTGGATAATTAAAAGAGAGAAGGACAAGATAATAGATAAAAAGGATATTTTGCGCCTTCACGAAATAATTGTGACCGGAGCTCTTGAAGGCGGAAAAGCAGGTGAATACCGGAGAGTGGATGTTAAAGCCGGACTTCATTTTGCCCCACACTGGAAAAAAATACCCGGGATGATGGAAGAATTCACGGATTGGATAAACGGAGAAGCGAATGAACTGCCGGCCGTTATATCTTCCGCGTTGATGCATCTTCAATTTGTTACCATACATCCTTTTCAGGACGGCAACGGACGAAGCGCCAGAGCTTTTGCTACCTGGGATTTATACAGAAAAGGTTTTGACTCGCTTCATATTTTTTCTTTAGATGAAGTGTTGAATGAAAACCGGCGTTTTTATATCAGCAACCTTCAATATGTCCAGGTTGAAGGGCGCCCCATTGATATCTGGTTGGAATATATGTGCGAGAATGTTCTGGAAACACTGGAAAGAACTTATAAGCGTATCCTAGCGGTTGGCATAAATGAGAAATTAAATGTTTCCCTGACTCTCAGACAGGAAAAATTACTAAGGTTATTACAGGAAAAGAAACTCGCGGGTATAAGAGAAATAGCCGAAGCGTTAGGCACAACCCTGCCCGGAGCGCATTATGTAATGAAACCCCTGATTAGTTCAAGTGTGATAGAAGCGGTAGGTAGCCATAAAAACGTGAAATACAGGGTAAAAAAATGAAAACCTTGATAATAATTATGGTGTTAACTGGGGCTTTGTTCTCTGAGCAAATATTTGTCGAGCCCCCTATCGATTTTTCGAATACTCCGGTAAAAGTAGCCATTGAAACACTGTTTTTAAAAGCGGGGGCCAAATACTTAATAGAAGTGAATCTCTCAACTTACGGCAGTGTGACAATGCTTTTTAAAGAGCGGCAGGAATTAGATGAGTTATTGAAGCTGATTCTTGAATCGAAAAAACTTGATTTTGAAAAAGATAAAGCAGGCATTTATCACATAAAAACCGGGAAAGCGATTAATGAAGAAGATGATAATTTTGGCGACATAATTGCCAGAAGTAAGTTATATATTACCTGGAACATTGTAAAAGATAAATTGCAGTATCGGGAATATCTAAAGGGTGTGGATCCGACAAAGAAGAATGAAACAGTGGATGTTCCTTTGGAATTTGCAAAAATTCCAATAATTGAAGTGCTGTCGGTTATTCTGGCAAAAACCGGAAATAATTTTATGACCGCTGAGAATAGTATGGATTTTAAGGTAACTTATAAATTGATGGAAAAAATGAAACTTGATGATTTACTTAACAACGATTTTAAAGGATACAGGATATAAATACGATAAGTCGCAAGATATGTATTATTTCTTAAGAAGAAGAAATTTGAAACTAAAATATATCCAATGACATACACTATTGTTTCTGACATTTTTGATATGAACATGTCTAGCCGACGTTTAATAGATAAAATGTATTTTGAAAATAACGAAGATGGCTCAAAGTCGCTGGAATACAAGTACTCGGATTTTAAAGGCTATGAGGAGTTTTATAGCAAAATTAAAGACAAGTTGACTACACAGGCTAAGTTAGAGAATAATAATGACAAAAAAACTGTCAGAATTACAGATAAAACCGAGAATATACACTCTCTGATAAAATTATTGTATGATAAGTAATTTAAAAATGACTGCATTAACGGTTATGTTAATATTAATTCTTGAGGTTTAGGGCGCGGAGCACGGTGTCTTTAGATACTTTGAGAGCTTTTGCAATTCCCGTAATGCTCATGCCAAGCATATGCAATTCTGTTGCTTTAGGCGCAAGCCCTATATATAGCGGGATATGATCAGACAGGGTAATGATAATATTGGCTGTAATTAAACTTTGAGTTCGATTCGCTTCACAATGGGGACGCCAAATTTCCAAAGAGGAAATTTGGCAGAGCAATTGAACAATCGAGATTAGACAATAGATAAAAGCCAGTTCAATTGCGTTCTATTGCTCAAAAGTCTTTTTTTGAATGTTGCTTAGTTCTATTGTTCAAAAAGATCTTGTGTGGAAGTTTCGAGTTCTATTTTCAAACTATCTGTTTTTCACGGGGGTGAAAAATGCCATTCCTTTTCGAAAATCTAAAAGTCTATCAAAATTCTCTTAATTTTGCTGAAGAAGTCAGCAATCTTACCGAAGGGTTCCGGAAAGGTACCTATTATCTCGTTGACCAGTTGAATCGTGCATCTTTATCAATTGCAACGAACATCGCCGAAGGAAACGGTCGCTTCCAAAAAGCCGACCGTATACATTTCTTCAGGATAGCCAGAGGTTCTGCTTTTGAATGTGTGCCTATTCTTGAGTTATGCAAGAGAAAACAACTAATAAGCGAAGAGCCCAACAAAAAACTTAAAGAAAAGCTGAATGAAATAGGTAAAATGTTAACAGGATTAATTCAGTATTAGGCTGATATTTTCTGGCAGAGTCTGCCTAGGCGGACGATCTATTTTCATACCTGTGTGTTTCCATTCCAAATATCATCGGAAATCTTTACGGTTGACAAAAATCAATTATACAGATATAATGCAACAAGTAAATATTGGAGTGTGTTACAATATTTACGCGTATAATATGGAGTGGGGGAAAATATGGGCGCAGGCAAGCAAATTGTCAGGTATATGGAAGCAAGTACAGGAGCTGATCTTTCTGAGAAGATGGTTTTTATCGGCGGACCCAGGCAGGTCGGGAAGACCACGCTTGCGGAACAACTGGGAGATAAACTTTACAAAGGAAATTATCAGTACTTGAATTGGGACAGCCGGGAAGACAGAACGAAAATTCTTAGTGAAAAATTTGAAACAAAAAGCAAGTACATCATTTTTGATGAGCTGCACAAATACAAGAATTGGAAGAATTATATAAAGGGTATTTACGATAAGAATAAAGAAAGGCTCAATATCTCGGTCACTGGAAGTTCCCGGCTTGACATTTTTAGGAAGGGCGGGGATTCTCTTTTGGGTAGATACCGTTATTATCGGTTGCATCCTTTTAGTGCCGCAGAAATGGCAGGAATATCCTATAAAGGAGTTCCTTTAAAAGATAATCCTGATTATAACGGTAAAGTTGACGGCAAGATATTTGAAAGGCTTTGGAAATATGGAGGCTTTCCCGAGGTTTACCTGAAACAGGATGAAGCGGGACTAAGGCGCTGGCATAATGAACGATCTGACAGGATTATAAAAGAAGATATAAGAGATATTGAGTGTATAAAGGATATTTCCGCTATGCAGGTGCTTGTTGAATTATTGCGGGGAAAAGTCTCTTCCGAGTTATCGATTGAATCCCTCTCTGAAGATCTGAAGGTTTCATTCAAGACAGTTCAGCATTGGTTGGATATTTTGTCCAGATTTTACTATATTTTCAGGATAGCGCCTTTTAGAAGTTTAAAAATAAGGTCTTTAAGTAAAAAAACTAAAATGTATCTATGGGACTGGTCAGAACTTAAAGATGAAGGCGCCAGATTGGAAAACATAGTTGCGTCGCATCTTCTTAAACTTACTGACTACCTGTATGATACACAGGGCTACAAAGTAGAGCTTCATTTCATAAAAGACAAAGATCAGAGAGAAACAGATTTTCTTGTTTCTGTGGATAATAAGCCCTGGTTTGCCGTGGAGGTGAAATCTTCGTACAGAGAAATTCCCCAAACTCTCAGATATTTTATAGAAAGGATTGGTATACCGGCTGCTTATCTTGTGGTGATGGAACCGGGGAAAGATTTTATTATTAAAGGCGTAAGGGTTATTAGTCTAGATAAGTTCCTTGCTGGATTGGTTTAGCGTAAATCCTTAGAAAACCCACTGCGTATGCTAAAACCCTCTTTAAGGTTGGACAAACATTCCAAATTTCGACTGAAAAATGCTTTGAGATTACTTAATTTTGTGGTAAAATAATTTAAATAGTGTTTTACCGGGTGAATAGAGGGGAATCAATTATGCATTTCGAAGTAGTTAGTATTATAGTATTAATGGGGGTTTTATGAAAAAGTTGTTTATGATATTTGCGGTATTTTCCTGTTTTTCTGCTGCAGGCTTTGCTCAAGCTGCTACTAAAACCAGTTTTTTATATGAGGAACTTGCCAATGAGGAAAAGGCAGTACATGAAGTCATGAGTATAACTGGAGTCAGTGAAAAGGATATAAAAGGAGATTATAAAAAAGTTGATCTAAAAGATATGTTGATGGCATATTCTTGTTCTTGTTCGCTTGATGCTTTTTTATCTGGCGATGGAACCGGCTCAAATAATGAGGATATGACAACAGCGGTAATATACAACATTCAGGATAAATACCGCAATTATTGCGACCGGATATTTAAGGTCAAAGTAACAAAGGGTATTTATTTGAATGTCAATAAAACACAGCTTTCTGATGAGATGTATTCGGCAATACAGTCAATGGATTCGCTGAGTCCTGTAGAAAAAAACGTCATAAATAAAAGCGATATCAGTTATAAATGTTTTGGCAGAAAATTAACTATACGGGATTCAATAACTGCCTGTGTTGTGGCGGCAAAAACAGGTAAAGATTTGTCTTCTATTGCGGAAAAGAGGATGAGTGGGGTTGATTGGGAGACTCTAATATATGATTTCCGGCAAAGCAATATGTTTGTCAAATCGAATTATTTCAGATGGATACCATTGGTCAGCATGAGGACGGGGGAGACAGTAGGTTACGTGGGTTCGCTTTATAAAGTACACGTACCCAAAAGGATACAGGGCAAAATATCCGTTGAAGACCTGAACGGTATTTTAAGCGCGTGTGCGACTGCGGCTTCAACTGTAAGCATTCCTGAAGGTTACAAAGAAATGTCTCAGGATCAGGAGCAAACGGAATTGGCGGAAAAAATATGCAAATTAATAAATGCTGACCAATCTGTTGTTCTTGAGAGCATTAAAAAAACAGATAAGATAGATCAGGCAGTTAAAATTGCCATAATAGCAAATAAAACGAAAAAAGCCGTAAATGATATTATAACTGAAAAGAAAAAATATCAGACAATTGGTATGCTTTGTAAACAGTTTTTAAAACTCAGTCCGGGTGAAATAAAAGAGATAAATGACCTTGCGGATTCCGCAATGAAAACATTAGAAAAGAAATAGAATTGAATATGCAGAAGGTTTTAAGGTTAATAAAGTTTGCAATGTAAATGATAAAAATCCATATTTAATATAGAAAAACCAGCCAGAATTTGCTAATATAATGATAAGTATGCCCTGCGGGGGCATTTTTGTATTTGTAGTATCATTTTTAGCGGGAGGGAAAAAGTTAAGAAAGATGGGGATAATTGTACAGAAATTTGGCGGGTCGTCGGTTGCTACTCCGGCAAATATGAAGGATGTGGCAAGACGTATCGTTAAATGCAAAGATGAGGGCAACGAGGTGGTTGTCGTTGTTTCTGCTCCGGGTGATGAAACAGATAATCTTATTGATCTTGCCAAGCAGATAACTGATACTCCGGATGAAAGGGAAATGGATGTACTCTTGGCAACAGGGGAACAAAAATCCATTGCGCTTATGGCGATTGCGATTAAATCTCTGGGTTGCGATGCTATTTCCTTTACCGGACCGCAGGTTGGTATTGTTACTGATGATGTACACGGTAAAGCAAGAATAGTCAAGATTGGCGGAGAAAAAATTGTTAAGGCTCTGAAACTTGATAAGGTGGTTATTGTTGCCGGTTTTCAGGGTATGGATGTTGATGAGGATATTACCACTTTGGGACGGGGCGGGTCTGATCTTACTGCTGTAGCAATTGCCACGGCTCTTGGCGCGGAAGTTTGCGAACTTTATAAAGATGTAGACGGAATACTGACTACAAATCCTAAGATAGTTCCGGAAGCCAGGCTTATTAAAAATATCTCCTACGAGGAAATGCTGGAGATGGCTTCGGCCGGTGCTCAGGTAGTTAATGCAAGGTCTATAGAATATGCACAGAGATATAATATGCCTGTACGGGTAAGGCCCACCTTTAACGAAGGAATGGGTACGATGATTACGAAGGAGGCAAAAGAAATGGAAAAATTATATGTCAGCGGTGTTACTTACAGCAAGGATGAAGCAAAAGTTACAGTTTACGGCATTCCTGATAAACCGGGAAATGCAGGTGCGATTTTCAGAGCTCTTGCCGATGAAAATATTAATGTTGATATGATAGTTCAGGACGTAAGTGAAGAAGGTGTTACTAATCTCTCCTTCACCATCGGGAAAGAGGAGCTTAAAAAATCTCTTGCGGCAGTGGAGAAGGTCAAAGCAAGGATAGGTATTAAAAATATTATGATAGATGAAGGTATAGCCAAAATATCGGTAATAGGTGTCGGGATGAGAAGCCATGCGGGTGTTGCGGCAATGATGTTTGAGGCGTTGTCCGAATCAGGGGTTAATATCGAGATGATTTCAACTTCTGAAATAAAGATATCTGTAGTGATTGACAAAGCGAAAACTGAAGATGCGGTGAGGAAATTGCATTTAAAATTTAACTTGGACAAAATTTAGTAAAGCATTGACGATTTACGAATGACAATTGACAATTAGGAAGGCGGTAAACGCACCGCCGAGTAAATTAGGGACAGCGACCAATTAACGGGCAGATGAAAGGCGGTCTGTCGAGGAAATGCTTATATGAAAAAAGTTATTCTTTATGACACAACTTTAAGAGACGGGGCGCAGGGAGAGGGGGTAACTTTCTCTGTTGATGAAAAACTGAAAATTGCCAAAAAACTGGATGAAATTGGGATTGATTATATTGAAGGTGGTTGGCCGGGTGCGAATCCTAAAGATGCTGAATTTTTCCGGAAATTAAAGGAGCTTAAGTTAATGCATTCCCGGAGTGTTGCTTTTGGCAGTACGAGAAGGGCAAAAAATTCCGCTAAAGACGATGAAAACCTGAAAGCTATCATTAAGTCCGGGTCATATGCTGCAGCAATCTTTGGCAAGACCTGGGACCTTCATGTATCCGATGCGCTTCGCATTTCCCTTGAAGAAAATCTGAAATTAATCTTTGATTCTGTGGAATACCTGAAAGCGAATAAGCTTGAAGTATTTTATGATGCTGAGCATTTTTTTGACGGATACAAGGCAAATAAGGAATATGCTGTTAGAACTCTTTTAGCGGCGGAAAAAGCAGGAGCGGACTATCTCGTGCTTTGCGATACCAATGGCGGGTGTCTGACTTCCGAGATCAAAACAATAATTGAAGACGTAAAAAAACATGTAAAAATATCTCTTGGAATTCATGCGCATAATGATTCCGATATGGCAGCAGCAAACTCTGTAACTGCCGTTGAATGCGGGGCTATGGTCGTTGAGGGGACAATAAACGGATTTGGAGAGAGATGCGGGAATGCAAATCTTTGTACAGTGATTCCAAATTTACAGCTTAAGTCAGGCGTTTCCTGCCTTTCTGCAGGTAAATTAAAAGAACTTACCTCGCTTTCTATTTTTGTTGCCGATATTGCGAATGTAATGCTTGCTGACAATATGCCGTTTGTCGGTTATTCTGCTTTTGCTCATAAAGGCGGAATCCATGTTGATGCAGTTAAGAAAAACCCCAGAACTTACGAGCATACAGAACCGGAATTTGTCGGTAATAAAAGAAGAGTACTTATTTCCGATCAGTCGGGTATCAGCAATGTTCTTTATAAAGCAACAGAACTGAATATTGATATGGGAAAAGATAATCCTGCTTCAAAAGAACTTTTAAGGAAACTCAAAGAATTGGAGAATCAGGGGTACAATTTTGAAGACGCAGAAGCTTCCTTTGAGCTTTTGATGAAAAAAGCTACGAAGACGCATCGAACCTTTTTTAATCTGGAAGGTTTCAGGGTAATACTTGAAAGTAGAGCCGGTAAAGTAGTCTCGGAAGCTACAATAAAAGTTTCGGTTAAGGGTGTTTCTGAACATACAGCAGCAGAAGGGAACGGGCCTGTCGATGCTTTAAATAATGCTTTAAGAAAAGCGCTTGAGAGGTTTTATCCTTCCTTATCTCAGGTTTATCTCAGGGATTTTAAAGTGAGGATAATTAACCCTCAGGCGGCTACCGAAGCTATTTGCCGCGTTAATATTGAGTCTACAGACGGAAAGACTATCTGGAGCACGGTTGGAGTTTCTACTAATCTTATCGAAGCCAGCTGGTATGCGCTTCTAGACAGTATAGAATATAAACTTCTTAAAGACGGAGTTAAGTGATGTCTGCTTTATCCCGTCTGATAACCTGTCTCTTTCTGATAGCTTTTATTCCGGGGTGCGGTACGTTTTATCGTACAATTATTACTATGGAGCCTGTAAACACAGGAGATTATACTATTACCTCAAATGAAGGGATTTGTTCTTTTCTGAAAGAAGGTATTAAGGTGAGTCTTGTCTTTGAGACCAGAAAAAAATTAGAAGAGGTGTCTGAATACATAAATTGGAATCCGTATGTAAGCGAGCAAAAGTACTTCTTTTCGGTGTTCAAACTGACGGTGGAAAACACCAGGCAGGATAAAATATTTATTGATACCGGAAAAACTGTGTTGCTGGACAGCCTTGGCGGTCAGTCAAATTCTCTATCTTTAGATTATTTTAAGTCCCTATATCCCGTGGCCACAATGGTTCAGGCAAAAAACACTTCACGCGGTGATTTATTCTACGATAAAACTGTTATTTACACCGAGGACTATTACAGGTATAACAGGGTGGAAAAAACCCTTTTTATCAACGGAGAGATTTATCCCGGGGTAAAAAGAGAAGGTTACATAGTCTTCGATCAGGTAAAACAGGAAGCGGGGAATATCATTGTTAATCTTCCTGGAATTACTTTGAATTCTAACGGCTCCGCAGAAGGTCTTAAACTCGAAGAAATTAAATTTAAATTCTTGCATAAAGTAGAAATAAAGACAATTACTAATAACTAAGCACTAAATTCTAAACAATAACTAAGAATAAAGCACTAAGCACTAAACTTAAGGAAGTTTATATATAGGTACAAAGATTTTGTTTAAGACTTATTGCTTGATTTTAGATTTGTTTAGTGCTTAGAATTTAGTTATTCAGACTGTGTCGCAATTATTTCTAGAAACACCGTTCTTTGACAACTGGAACCAAGAAGCGGTTTTTTAACCGAACTTAAACATTTTTCCCG